>CAZXQI010000024.1:0-38303 GCA_964643005.1 uncultured Saprospiraceae bacterium
TGATTTCGTTGAGCTGGTCATTGTTGTCCCGCATTTCCTCCAGGTCGGACAGGGCTTCGTGGTACTGCTTTTCTAATTCAATCTTGAGTTTATCCGCTTCCGCCATATCGGTTTTCTGTTCCTCAATGATCTTTTCCTGGGTATATTTATTGTAGAGGAGAAAGGCGTTGATGGCGAGAAGCGCCATGACCACGGTGGCGGCAATGGTCAGCAGCCGTTGTTGAGAAGATTTACTGGTTGCCATATAATTTGAGTTTTATGATGTTCTGTAAAATGTTATCCAAAAATAAGTGTTTCCTGTATGATTCAGCTGGAATTGCCCTCCTCGACTGCCTTTTTGAAAAGAGATTTTAGGGCAAATCCCTTCGCAGGCATATCGGTTTTTATGCTATTGGCTGAATGACTACTTTCGCACAGGGAAACTTTTTCCTCTTTTTTTTAAAAAGAAAAAACACCCTTAGAACGACATGATAGAAACGATAGATGTAGCCAATATTTTATTTCTCGACCTCGAATGCGTATCGGCTCAGGCTTCATACGATGAACTGGATGAAACGTTCCAGGAGTTGTGGCGCCACAAGGCTAAAAGCTTGCTTCGAAAAGCAGAAGGCGAATTGACGGACGAGGAAGTAGCGGCTTTGTATAAAAGCAGAGCCGCCATTTACGCCGAGTTTGGCAAGATCGTCTGCATTTCAGTGGGAATCGTCGTGCGGGACGGCGAGCAAAATTTAAGCGTGAGGCTGAAGTCTTTTTCCCACCAGGACGAGGCGCAATTGCTGAAAGACTTCTGCGGATTATTGAACCAATTCTACAACAATCCCAACCGCCATTTTCTCTGCGGTCACAACATAAAGGAATTTGACATTCCCTATATCTGCCGCAGGTTAGTGATTCATCAGATCGAACTTCCCACCCTGCTGCAACTGTACGGGAAAAAGCCCTGGGAAACAAAGTACTTGCTCGACACCATGGAGTTGTGGAAATTCGGAGATATCAAGGCCTACACTTCTTTGAAACTGCTGGCCGCCGTGCTGGGCTTCCCCTCCCCCAAAGACGATATTGACGGCAGCGAAGTAGGTAGGGTCTTTTGGGAAGAGCAGGACATTGACCGCATTGCGCTCTACTGTGAAAAAGATGTGTTGGCTACGGTGCAACTTTTCCTGAAGTTTAAACGCCTGCCCATTCTTGGCCCCGGGCAGGTAAATCATGTGGACAAATGACAAAATTCATTTTAGCGCAACCTTTTTTAGGATTTGTATTTTTATAATGATTACTGCAAATTGACGCTACAAAATTCAATTATGGCAAAGACGATAATAAAGAGCGGGAGCGTACTTCTTTCAGAACCATTTATGGCAGACCCAAACTTCAAACGGGCGGCTGTTCTTTTGTGCGAGCATGGGGATGAAGGAAGCGTGGGTTTTATTTTTAATAAAAAACTCGACGTGAGGGTGGACGAGCTAATTTCCGAATTTCCGGAGTTTGACGCCCCTGTTTATTTTGGAGGTCCCGTTCAGACAGATACAATTCACTATATCCATAACCAGGGTGAATTGCTCGAAGATAGCCGGAAGGTAGCGGATGGAGTATGGTGGGGCGGTGATTTTGAAAAGCTGAAGTTCCTGATTTCCTCCAATTTGATCACGCCGGTTGACATTCGCTTTTTTGTGGGTTACTCAGGATGGTCGGAGGGCCAGTTGATGGAGGAAATGAGCTACGGCTCCTGGGTAGTGGCCGACATGCACCCCAATTATGTCTTCAAATCCCAGCCAGATATGCTGTGGTCGCAGATTATGGCCAATAAAGGCGACGCCTTTTCCGTCATCGCGACGATGCCTGACACAGCCAACTGGAATTGAGACCCCTGGCGTCTTTCGGGGTCTTCTCCCTGTCTTTCCCCCAACCTTTCTTTCTAAATGTCCTGTCTGTCGTATTGAAAATTCAGAAGTGCAAAACGGATAGTTGTAGGAATAGCCCATGCGCAATATCTTTCAGGATAAAAAAAATAACCATGCACAAAAGATGCTTAGCGGCGTGTCTGATTGTTATGCTGGGCGCATTGGCGCTTCCAATGACTGCTCAACAAAGCTTTGGCGATGTCGTCTCTTTGAAAAACGGGTCGGCCTACGAGGGAATCATTCTGCACTATAAACAAGGTAAAACGCTGATTATCCAGCAATTCAACGGCTTAGAAGTCGAGATTCCGGATGAGCAAATATTGAAAATAGTTCAGGGTGTGGAACTGAAAAACGCCAAAGGAAAGGAAATCGCCAGCTCGAAAACGCCCTCCAAAAAAAGGCTGCAAAAACAGCCGGGACTTTACAACATCACGTCCATCTCCACAGCGACAGGGGCAGGTAGCGGCGGCGACCTGGCCAATGGCGCCGGCGCGAGCACGGTTTTCGGTTATCGTTTCGGGCCGCTGCTGAGTGTAGGCCTGGGGCCGGGCGTAGATAATTATAATGTGGATGGCCAGATTATTTTTCCACTCTTTGCAGAGTGTAGAGGGCGCCTTCCTTCTAAAAGGGAAGATGGAAGTCTTTACGCTTCCATGGCCGGTGGGTATGGATTTGCCTTCAGGCAGTCTAATTCGACCTATACAGATGCGAAAGGCGGCTATTTTCTCTATCCGGCTTTAGGATACAGTTTTGCAGTGAGCGAGAGGATGGAGGTGTCCTTAGATCTCGGCGTTAAGTTTCAGAAAGCTGAATTTTTCAGAACTTTTCCCGGAGTCGGGTCAGACAGAATTGACCTTGTCTTCAGGCGCATTTCCTTCCGGTTAGGCCTGAGCTTTGGAAAATGAGCGCAGCCAATGCAGATAATTTTTAAATAAAACCAATTGCTCCGAAAGAAAAAACTGACAGAGGAAGAGTTAGTCAGGGGTTGCGTAGCCAACGACCGCTACTGCCAGGAGCAGTTGTACAGGCGCTATTTTCCCGAAATGATGGCCATGTGCAGGCGACGAACGAACAATGACGACGAGGCCATGACCATTGTCAACAATGGCTTTTTACGGGTTTTTAAGAAGATTGAACTCTATTCTTTCAAAGGCTCTTTAGAGGGCTGGATTCGCCGCATAGTCTGGCACAGCCTGGCAGATTATTTCAGAGAAAAACAGAAATACATCCATTTCCTCACGCTGGAGGACTGGGATATGCCGGAGGCCGGAGGCGCCGACCGACAGCTTTTTGCAGAAGATATTTTGAACCTGATGGATTCGCTCCCCCCTGTCAGCGCGGAGGTCTTCAGATTGTACGCCATTGAAGGCTATACCCATGTAGAAATCGGGAAGCAACTGGGCATCAGCGACGGCACCTCGAAATGGCATCTTTCCATGGCGCGGCAGAAACTCAGGAAATTGATTGAAGCACAAGAATTGAAAAATTATGTCAGATAAAAAAGCCAATATTGATAAGCAACTCGCCGACCAGGCCTGGAAGGAGATGCGCAAACTGCTCGATGCGGAATTGCCCGCATCGCAACCTGCCCGGCGTATGAATAGTTGGAAAATAATTGCGGCCCTGATGTTGCTAATCTTAGGCGGCATTGCTGTTATGTTTTTGCAGACTAAAACGGAGGAGGCTACGATTCCCAATGATTTTGAAAAGCGCGGCTCTCCCGT
This sequence comes from uncultured Saprospiraceae bacterium, assembly GCA_964643005.1. Classification (GTDB taxonomy): domain Bacteria; phylum Bacteroidota; class Bacteroidia; order Chitinophagales; family Saprospiraceae; genus UBA6168. The sequence continues at coordinate 3,623 of CAZXQI010000024.1, forward strand.
TGCCTTGGACAGCGATTTGCCCGCAAATAACCGGCAGGGAAATTTAGCCAGGGCGGAACTTGTTCCCAAAGGACATGAAGAGACTGCCGGTCAGCGTATTTCTTCTTTTTCTGAAAAAAAAGAAATGGGAAATGGAGATGGGCAATCATTTGAAAATCAGGAAATTAGAAGGCAGGATGATTTGACAACTGCCCAAAATGAAGAAGAGAACCAAAATGCAAATGCCTCTGCCGGATTAAATGAAATAAGCGAAGAAATGGCAGAAACTTTTGAGAGGCAAGCTGCCCCAGTTGCTCTTTCGGGCGCTGAATTAACCCCTGTTCTGTCCGATGAGATTTTTGAAAATTCGCTACCTTACGGCGGCGTCTCTCCTTTCAGTTCCCAGCGATCAGACTGGTCTATATATGGCTTCGGCATAGTCGGCGTGTTGGGACAGAGCAGTGGATTTGGGCTTGGGGTTCAGGCGGCTTATCCCATTAGAACATCGAGATTCTCTATCAATACCGGCCTGGCTGTTTCCTTTGTTCAGCTTCCTCTGGCAATAGGACTTACAGGCCCTGGCTCTGTCAATAGTTCCGTTTTTGACAATGCCAATGTCCGCTTGGACAGCAAAGCCTACGCTCTCTCCGAGGCTGGACTAGCCGAGGCCAAAATAGTCCGACCGCTCAATCTTTTTTACCTGAATATTCCACTTGAACTGAGTTACAGGGCGACGCCGAGCCTCAGCCTCAAAGGCGGCGTTCGCAATGGCTTTTTAGTTTTTACCTCCTCTGAGTACGCAGAGGGAGGGCTGATACCTTCAGGCCAAAAAATGCTGATGTTTGACGCTTTGGAATCGCAGAACTTTGGGGTAATAAATGCGGAAGTCAGAACCCGGCTCAGGAATTACGAATGTGCAGCTTTTGCCGGAATCGGGTGGGATGTCAGCCGAAGAATTTCTTTGGATTTGCTATTCCAGACGACGCTTAGCGATTTGATTAAAAACAATTCGAAGAAGGACAATTATCGTTTCGCTGAATTGAAGCTGGCTTATCGTTTAGGCGCCGGCGCAAGGTAAAATTCCGCCCTGCCATTTAATACAGGCAGTCTCGAATTTCAGTAGTAATTCGCAGTTAACTCTTCGCAAAGGAATTGAGGCAGAAGAAACCTGCGGAGAAGACCATGATTGATTTCCCTCTTCCCCGTAAATCATCTGCAAAAACCCTCCATTACTTTTTTTTAAAAAAAAGCCGTCCCTGGGGAACAGGACGGCTGATGATTTGACTTAAAAAAACACGCTTCGGGGTTATGCGGGGGGGAATGAATTATTTTGAAATCATTACTTTTTCTGAATAGATATTCCTTCCTTCTTTTTTCAGTATTAAAAAATAGATGCCATTGGGTACGGTCGAAGTGTCGAGGTCAAAATGGTCTATACTCACCAATGAAGAAGTTGTGTGCATCAACTGCCCCATCGCATTAAAAAGATAAACGCTGAATCCCTTTTCATCTTCAGGGAAATCTACGTGGACGACGTCGCCGGCTGGATTTGGACTGAGCCGAAAGCTATTTTGGGCTGCGAAGAGACCGGCGCCCTCGTCAGGGCTTTCTCTCAATTCTACACAGGTAAAGATGTCGCAGGTTCCCGACTCACTGGTTTTCTTGTTGGCGTTCAGGCTGGCCTGGCAATCCTCGTTTTCATTGATACAGCCGATGCATCGAAAAGTCTCATCGCTCCAAATCTCCAACTGCTGGCAGGGCGGCCCGCCCCAGTGGTAGTGAGCGCCGGCATCTTGCTCGAGATCGAGCTCCAACCTCACCTTGTAACAGCCCCTGGCATAGGGGATTTTCAATTTTGCCGAAACTTCCACCCTCCCTTTTTCGGGGTAATAGTTTGGGATGGAGGCTACCGTAATCTTATCTTCTCCGAAGATGTGATCCCCTTCTTCGTAAACGGTTGGAATATAAGAAATCACAAACCTGGCTCTCTGATGAAGGCCGACGGTGTTTTCTGCTGCAAAGGAGGAGTTTAACTCAATATTGCAACCCTTACCGGTCGGACAGGATAGGTAATCAACGGAAATATCTGTAGGTCCACAAAATTGGCAGGTGGTGTAAGTGACGCAATCCACTATTTCGGGGCCGTTTAACTCGTTGCCATCCTTGTCAATTTCCAAACAGAATTCGTACCCTCCAAACTTTTTGAAAGTGTGCTGAAACGCCATACCATCATAACTCGCTTCCAGTTTTCCGTCATCGGCGCCACGAATTTTCCAGGTGTATTTCCAGGGAACCATGGAGAAAGGGTCATAGCAGAGAGGGTTGTCAAATTCAACAGTTCCAACAAAAAAGCAGGGGGTAGGGCTGTTAATTAAATAGGTGATGTCTTTAATGCATTGAGCTTTGGAACTCAGAAATGCTAAAAACAGGGGGAGTAGCCATAGTAAAGATTTTTTTGTGATCATAATATGTAAATTAGTTGGTTTCGATTAGCCGGCTTCCAGAACATGACTCAAGGAGTGTGGAACCCTTTAAAAAAACGTTTTAGGATAGCCTCTCTGGCGCTGCGCCAAAGGAGCTAAAAAGGTAAGTGTCTGTCCAAGATGAGTTTTGAAGAGATGGCGTTTTCAAACTTCGCTTTAAGATAGTTTAAAACGATTGCTGAAAAACAGATTAAGTGAACCTGCCGGGGCAGGTCGTCGCCGAAAATGTTCAAGGGAATTAAAAAAGAAACAGGGATATGAGATTGTTCTTAAATAGAGGAATTTGTAGGGAGCAAAAATTTTATCTTCTCTAAAAGAATCAAAGGCAAATTAAGGGATAATTTATCTAAAAATAAATGCTTTTATGATTAAATTATGGCAATAGATTCTTTGAAGCCAATGAGATAGTAATAGAATCAATATTTATTAAAGATAAAAATATCTTTTGAAACAGAATTTTTTTAAAAAAAAACAGAGAAGAGAACTGAAATGGCGGAGAAAGAAAACTTTTGTGGAAATAAGGGGCGACCGCAGAGGAGGTTCAAAACGCGTAGAATGATTAAAAAAAAGCCGCATCAGTCAGAACCGATGCGGCTTTTTGGAATAAGAGCGCGACTACCTCAATAGATTGACGCTGCCTTTAAACAATTTCTCCTGACCGTCTTTAAATTCTACAATGGCGAACCAGGTGAAAACGGCGGGGTTCATGAATTCCCCTCTGTGTTTCCCATCCCAACCATAAGCGGGGTTGTTCGGCTCGAAGTTGTAGTACTCGAAGACGGTTTCTCCCCAGCGATTGAAAACGAGGAAGGACTTTATCTTTTCCACGTTCTTCTGGTCGGAGAAAATCATAAAGATATCATTCGTGCCATCGCCATTGGGCGAGAAGGCATTTGGCACGTAAATATCAACCCTTCTATCCACCCTGAGTAAAATTGTGGCATCGTCTCTACAGTCGTTTTTAGTGACGACGTCCACTTTATAAAGCGTGGTTGTCGGGGGTGAGGCGATGGGGTTCAGACAATCATCGCAACTGAGGTCGGTGGACGGGAACCAGCTTATCTTTTTGATTTCGTCTAAGGGCAGACTAATCTGGGTATTGATCTGATAGCTCTGGCCAGATTTTATGGTCGCCATCGGGTCTCCTACTTTAACCGTTAACTGGTTGGGTTCTTCTATGACGGCGCTTGTAGCAAACTCACAGCCTTTGGCATCCTGAACGATGACCGAATAAGTTCCGGCTGGTAGCTTAGTGAAAGTATTTTGACTTGAGAAGCTATAACCTCCATCAATTGAACTGAGATAGGGTGGGGAGCCGTTAGTCGTACCCGAAAGGCTGATAGTTCCTTTGTCGCCGTAGCAGAGAGGCTGTATGACAAAAGGCTCTACCGTCGGCTCATCTCTCGTTATGATTACCTGGTCAGAAGCAGTACAACCATTTTGCAGATTGGCGACCGTAAGGAGATAAAGTCCAGGCTTTGCAATCCCGGGATTTGCCGTATTACTTCCAGAAACGAGACTCCCGTTGGGAGTCGTCCATGAAAATGAAATGGGGCCGTTTCCGGTTGAGCCGCTGCCATCGAGGTGATTCACCTCTTCAAAACAATCCATGACAAAAGCATTTCCGGCATTTGCTACCGGCTTGACGATGTCTTGGGCGACGGTGGTCTGGATTTGTTTCGTGCATCCATTTATAAGGTTTGTCACCGTTAATAAATAGTCTCCAGGTGCGTCAATCAATGGTTCGAGCGTATTGGCGCCGGCAAGGATATTCCCTCCCGTGGTAGTCCAGCCGTATTGGAATTCAATTCCCTGAGAGGCGGAGGCATTGATATTCAGAGAGCTAACGAGGCAGTTCAGTTGGCCGGGAGGCGTTATGATTGCCTGCGGCTCTTCCACATCCTGGCTGACGACTATATAGTCCTCTGCCGTACAACCATTGCCGGTATTCGTAACCGTCAGAAGATAAGTGCCAGTTTGATTGATGGTTGGAGTCAGCGTAGTTCCACCTGTGAGGATGTTTCCGTTCTGCGTGCTCCACAGGTAGCTGAAACCCGCCCCGGAGCTACTCCCCGCTCCGCTAAGGTTGAGGGACAGTACCGTACAGGTTAAGAGGTTGGCCGTTCCCGCCTCTGCTGTTGGGTTCTGAATGTCCTGAGCTACATTGACGGTGGCAGTTTCAGTACAGCCATTGATCTGGTTGGTGACCAACAGCAGGTAGGAGCCGGGCTGATTGACGACGGGAGAGATAGAGGTAGCCCCTGAAACGATGTTTCCATCCATAGTGGACCACAAATAATTGAAATCGCCTCCCGCACTGGAGCCGGCTCCATTCAGGGACAGGGAAGTCAGGGCGCAGGTTAAAGCTCCGGGCGTTGAAGCTACGGCAACCGGGGAGTCGAGGCTTTGCTGCACAACTACCTGGTCGGTGCTGGTGCAGCCAGTAATCGTGTTGGTAACCAATAACTGGTAGGTTCCCGGCTGATTAATTTCAGGCGTCAGGGTAGTTTCTCCATTCAGGATGTTGCCGTTCAGGGTCGTCCACTGATAAATGTAATTAGACCCCGTGGCGGAACCTCCTCCGTTCAGAGTGGCGCTCAATTCAACGCAGGTCAACTGATCTGCCTCGCCGGCCTCGACTGCGGGCGGCGTAGTCTGAGCCTGTACGGTCACGCTGGCGAGGTTGGTGCAATTGGTCGCCGTATTGGTCACAGTCAGCACGTAAATGCCAGGCGCATCCACCGTGGGATTTAAGGAATTGGCGCCCGTCAGGATATTTCCGTTTGTCGTGCTCCATTGATAGGTGAATTCCGGGCCGACCACGGAGCCGCTACCGTCTAAAGTTATTTCCGTAACGAGGCAGGTGATAGGCCCGGCGCTACCGGCACTGACTTCCGGCAGGTCGTCGTCCTGCAACACCTCTACTGCATCCGTAGCGGTGCAACCGTTAATCGTATTGGTGACGAGTAGGTCATAAATTCCAGGAGCATTGACGACGGGACTGAGAGAGCCTTCACCGCTGACAATATTTCCGCCGGCAGATGTCCATTCGTATTGGAAGTCGTCTCCCGCACTGGAGCCGGCGGCATTTAAAGACAGCTGGGTTTCAAAGCAGGACAATATGCCCCCGACACCCGCCTCGGCAACCGGCGTCGCAATATCCTGAGCGATATCCACGCTGGCCGTCTGAGTGCAATCATTGTCTAAGTTGGTCACTAACAACTGATATAGCCCAGGCGAGTTCACTTCGGGCGAAAGCGTGTTGGCGCCGCTCAGAATGCCAGGCCCAGTCCAGGAATAGGCAAACTGAGAACCGGTTGAGCCGCTTCCATTTAAAGTGAATTCCGTGTTGGTACAGGTCAGGATAGCCGGCAAACCTGCATCTGCCGAAGGTGGTGCAATATCTTGTTCGACTTCTACCTGAGCTGTGTTGGTACAGCCATTGACGGTATTGGTGACGAGCAAAGTATAAATCCCAGGCTCTTCTACCACCGCCGTCAGGGTGTTTACGGCGCCTGAAATATTCCCGCCGCTCGCCGTCCACAGGTAATCGAAACCGACTCCGGTGCTGGAATTGCTCCCATTCAAAATGATAGAAATGGTGGAGCAGGTCAGGGTGGCCGGATTGGTAATTAAAGCCTCAGGCTGCTCGATGTCCTGCTCTATTGTGATAGTCGCTTCATCTGTACATCCATTTAAACTATTGGTTACCAACAGGGTATAGACACCTGGGTGACTGACTACGGGAGTCAGGATATTGGAAGACCCGTCTATTTGCCCGTCCGGAGAAGTCCAGCTAAAGTTTAAATCCTCTAAAGGAAGGTTAGAAACATTGCCTTCCAGAATGGTATAAAGCACCTCGCAATCCAAAACAGGAGCGGGAGAAATACCCGCTTCGGGAGTCGCGTCATCTAATGTAATCGAAATGCTGTTGTCGCTTTCGCAACTATTGGAAGAATCAAAAATAGTGAGGGTGTAAATTCCCGGAGCGTCAACGACTGGCGTCAGGGTGTTTTGACCTGAAACAAAATTGCCGCCCTGGGTAGTCCAGGTATAAGTCAAAGTTGCGCCCTGGCTGGATCCAGAGGCGTTTAGTTCCACCTGAGTAACCAGACAGTCCAGATTATCTGATGCGGTGATTTCTACAGTTGGAATACTGGCATCCTGGGAAACGAGGACCTCGGCAGTATTGGTGCAGCCATTGGCAATATTGGTCACGACTACGGTATAGGTTCCCGGAGCGCTGACAATGGCGGTTTTTGCCTTGTCGCCGCTCGTGATGACGCCGTCTAATGTACTCCATGAATAAGAGTAGTCCGAGGGATCTCCATCTACTTCGGCTATTACATCTGCATAACTCAGCATACAGGTGATCTCACCGTTTGTGGAGGCCGTAACTGCTGGAGCAGACAGGTTCTGCTCCACTAAGACGCTGAAATCTGAAACACAACCGTTGCTCACATCCGTCACCATGATTTGGTAATTGCCCGGAACCTGGGCATTCAGCATAGCTTCTGTCGCCCCCGGCAGGAGTGCATTTTCAAAAAACCATTGGTAGCTGAAATTTGGCCCCTGCGATGAACCCGATCCGTCTAAGGTAATATCGGTGATGGCGCAAGTCAGTAACGCAGGATTTGCGATAGTTGCCGTTGGGTCTGTAGTGTTAGATGTGACCGTTGTGGTGGCAGTGGCTGTACAGCCATTGTCGGGGTCGGCGACCGTGAGGGTGTAAGTCCCTCCCTGATTGACGATTGGAGTCAAAGTGTTTTCTCCACTCACGATACCCGGCCCGTTCCATTGGTAATTCATCCCAAGTGAAGAGCCATTGCCATCTATTAATGTTTCTGTTATCAGGCAGTTCAATTCGCTTCCGCTGGCGACGGCAGTGGGAAGGTCTGTATCAGCGCCGATTAACAATGGCGCTTCGGCAGTGCAGCCATTGTCCGTATTGGTCACCAATAGGGTATAGAGACCGGGCTCCCCAGCCTGAGAATTGATGGTGTTATCATTGCCGACCACGTCGGGGCCGCTCCATAGATAGCTTATGTTTGAACCGGTGGAAGACCCAGAACCGATCAAATCCACAGCAGCATTGTTACAAGTGAGCAAATCTTCGGTGCTGGAAACTGCTAAAGGAGGCACGATATCGGCATCTACGAATGCAGAAGCCGTAGCAGTACAGCCGTAGCTATCTACGACGGTAACATTATAAATCCCCGCCGCCAATCCGGTGGGATTCTGGACATTCCCAACTCCTCCAGTCCAATTGAAGGTAAGGGGCTGCTCTCCGTTAGAGACCTGGAGGTTAATACTTCCTCCGTTTGGATTGGCGCAATTCACTCCGGTTGGAGAATTGGCGGAAGCGGTCATAGGAGGCGCCTGAGTGACGGTAGCGCTAGTTGTACCCGTACATCCAAACAAATCAGTTACAGTCACGGTATAAGTGCCTTGGTTCAGCCCTATAGCTGTTGGAAAGCTTGGAAATCCATTGCTCCAGGCATAGAAATAGGGCTCCGTACCTCCTATTGGAGTAGCTGTCATCGTCCCACTGCCAAGGCAGGTAGAAGGAGTGGTCGTCGCTGAAACTTCAACCGACGAGACGATAATAGGCGCTACGCCGCCTGCTACTCCGGTGCAGTTGCCAATGACTGAACTGACGCTTTCCAATGCGTAAATGCCCGAGATATTTGTATGTATAAAGTAGGGGCTTTCCGTAACGACCACAGCCGGTTGCGGCGTTCCATTGATGGAGTAAACTAAATTCCAGGGTGGATCTCCGGTTAAAGTGACCGTCAATTCTGCAAAGGCTTCCGGGTCGGTGGCGCACAAAGTTGCCGATCCTGTCAGTATAGCCGTAGGAGCTACTGAAATTTCCACATTATTGGAAGTTGTGGCTGTCTGGCCACAGGCGTTCGTGACGGTAACGGTGTAGGAAGTGCTTGTGATTGGAGTAACGAAAATGGAAGGCCCTGACATTCCGTTACTCCATTGATAAGTGAGGTTTGAGTTGGGCACCCCTCCCGATGCAGTTGCTGAAATTGAGATGGGTACCCCGGCGCATTCCTCAATATCCGGTAAACTTACCTCTAAGTCGGGCGCATCGTGGATTTGTAACTCTATTTCAAAACTACTACACGAACAGGAGTTAGTCAGGGATAATACGATGGTTTCAACCCCTTCGGGGATGCCGTCGTCAAATACCGTAACCGGTAAAATATATTCCGTGGCGCCGGGAGGTATGACAATCGTGGTGGGTATAGGCACATAATCCAGTCCGGGAGTCGCTGTGCTCATTGGAAGGATGGTATAGCTAACCACCAAAGGCATATTCAGGTCTCCCCCCGCTCGCGTAAAAATAAAAGAGCCGTCGTTGCAGGGTTCATAAACGATATTTGAACCGGAAGAAACGGCAAAAGCTTCACCTGACGCTGTGCCGCCGGCGCTGAAGCTGTTGGCGCCAAGGAAGACGGCAGAATCGTAGATCGAATCTCCCACGTCGCCGATAACTAAGCGGATGTGATACGTTTCACAGGGTATTACATTGGCGACTGCGCTTAGAATGGTAGTCCAGCCATCAAACTGTATCTCAGCCATATTGGTGGAGCCTCCGCAGTTCCCCTGATTGGGAACAAAATAGCCTGAGTTGAGATTGTGATTGACCGAGTTAATTCCAACGTATAACCCGGAACCAGGCAATACAGCGATATTTTGACCATTAAAGGAAAAACCGCCGCTAATGCCCGGGCCGCTGATAAAAAATCCAAACACATCATTGAAACTGGAACCGACGTATTCGCAGTATTCTTCCGAGGCGAAAACGTATAGGAAGTTAATGGTGCTGATAGTAGGTTGGAAATCAAACTCAATACCTGTTGCATCGTGAACCGCCCCGGAGGCAATGGCTGCCAGGTCGGGATCGCTTCCTCCGCCTGTTGAGTTCCCCGCACTATTGGAATTGTTAGGGCCGGGCGCATTGGTAATGCTTCCCGTAGAAAGGATGACTCCCTGGTCGAGGAGGATGGAACCGCCGCCATTCGAGAAAACTCCACGGCCGGAGGAAGAGCCTATACCGGAGGCTCCGGTAACGTCGAAACAGCCGCCGCCGATGAATACATCCTGTACCAGTGACTGAGCTGACTGCCCTCCGGCTACTGCGAGGTTGGACATCTTTTCCAAAACATTGGACTTCTTCCCCTTCTCTTTGGTCGGGGCAAAGGACAACCAGACTGCTTTGTCCTGACATTCCGACCCGCCTTCTGCTTTCGTCATAATGAGATTGACATAATCAGCGGATGCGATAAAACTAAAGGTGCTCCCCACCTGACTTCCATCGGCCAGACTCACAGTTGGCAGGCACTCCTTGTCTGTATTGGCCCACACAGTGTACGACCTGCCTTTTTCTATTTTGGTAACCCGCACCGCCTGTTGCTTGCCGTTGAAAGTTAATTCCTGCCGGATTGGCTGGTCATGGTAAGTGAGCAAAACAGGACTTCCGTGCTTAGTTGACTGGGCCGCAATAGTAATAGAGCTTAGGACGACCAGAAGTGAGGTAAAAAAGGTTAGGAAAAGCGTTTTCATACCATCTTTCTTTTTTGGAATAGCGATTAAAATTAGAAATATTCTTAATTAATTATCCAGAGCGTTTAAGTCTGAGAAGATTAGACTTCATTTTGGCAAAATTATTTTTATAATCAAACAACCCGTCTTATCTGGAACTGCTTAAATCTTTTTGAGACATTAAAAAATCCGGAGTAGAACCAGTTTTTACCAATGGCTTTTTATTGCTTCCGTACCGGAGTTTTGACTGGGGTATCTTCTTTTCCCTGAAACACCTGATTGTATTGCACTTGAGATAGTTGAATGAGATGGCAGACTTTGGTGTGAGTGGAAATCAGCAATTTGGGAATTGAGCCAGCACTTTAGAATAACAAAAAATTGCAAAATTAAACCTCCTCGAAAGGGTAAATTGTTTTCAGTTATTGAATCCAGCCAAAAATTTCGCTTTCTAATTCAGAGTCAAATTTAGAAAAGAATATTTCCTGCCAAAAACAATCTGCATAAAATTGCTTTTTTGTTGGCCGCTTCCTAAAGATTAAAACCCAACAATCAGACTACAAAAGCGGATAAACAAAATGCCCATACTAACTCATTAAAAGAACTATTTTTTCTTCAAATAAGACTGCGAAGTCTGAATTTCACTTTGATTTTTTTCCCTCCGCGCTTTATGGTCAATGCGACTTTTTTCCCTTCTTTCCCTGAAAAGGTACGGTGGACGGAAGAAAGCGAGAGGAGTTTTTCCGGCTGTAGATTGATTCTTTTTATTTCGTCTCCGGCCTGTAATCCGGCTTCTGCGGCCGGCGAATCTTTGATGACGTCGTGGATGATAAACCTGTTGAGGTGAATATCTGCGGCTATGACGACTAAGCCGCTCTTGTCGAATCTAAAGTTCTTTCGGTAGTTTCTGTTAGGCCGCAGATACATGGTTTCTCGCGGGTAATCCAATATAACATTGAAGCGACTGAGTATTTGATTCCCAATGACTCCGTTCCTTCCTCTTAGCAATGCAGTATCAATGCCCTGTGGCAATTCCTGAAAATTGGTTGGAATCTGATGGCATTCCAAGGGCCCCAAATCTAATTTGTTGACTCGCCCCATGTACCCTTCGATGATGCCTCCTAAGCCCGTTCCCACCTGGCCGCTGATAACCTGCGCAGGCAATCTTAGTTCCGGATGGGTCTCCGTATTCAGCAGGAGCGACAGCATAGCGCCCGTGTCCAATAGCAGGCGAACCGATAGGGTAGTGTCCTGCTGGATTTTTATAAAAGTGTCTAAATACGGCTTGTTGCGAAAAACCTTTATCGGAAGGGCGGTGTAATTATCTCCTGGTTCCTTATAGCTGTTACTATTAAATAAGGTGATAATCCTGCGCTTGTAATCAATTTTGACAATGAGACCCCTGAAAATATCCGCGCCCAAAATGCCCTGAATGTCGAGCCCCGCCGTATGGTCGAGGTGCAGATAGTCGTCCTCCAACACCAACATAGAATGATTGGGAAGCACCATGGTGTTGATTTTCAAATGAATGCCCCTGACTAAGTAGGCGGTAATTTCAGTTTTCATGTCCGACCCCAAGATCCTGAATTCCCGCTCGTAGGGTATTCCCAGGACGTCGGTAAGTTCCCGCCTGGCCAAAATGCTGCTTTCAGCGCCCGTATCAAAGATGAAGTTTAGAGGGAAAACATTTTGAAAGACGACTTTGACGACGATGAGGTTATTCCTGTACTCAAAGGGGATTTCAATTTTGTTGACATCTCTAAGGATTTCAAATCCCGGCTGGGCTGCCGGCTGAAGTGGAAGCAGAAAGAAAAACAAGCCGACAGTGATTGCCCAGTATTTCATTTTTTTCGGAGAATGACTGTTTTTCCCGGCAACGATTAAGGGCCGGATGCGACGCTCAATTTGATGGTCGCTAGCCGGCAGCCTGACAAAATTACTTCCCGACAGCCGGCCTGCTCTGAATTGCCGCAAAATAGACCTTTTTGAAAACTTGCGTAAACGAGTAGAACTTTAGGAGAAAAACAGCCGGAAAATCACCGGTCTTTTGCGATGTGTCTTTCCCTTATAATGAAGGGGCTTATCTGCCACTTTAAGGACTTTAGTGTTATAATGTCCTTTTACTTCCGAACCCCAAAACCAACCGTCCTCCTCCTCCGTAGGAGCCAAGGGAGGCTTGCCCGCCGGGAGAACCTGCAAAAAAAAGACGGTTGCACGCGAAGTGCAACCGTCTTTTCAGTAGATTGAGCCTTTCATTCAGTGAAGACCCAATTAGGAAAGAATTAATTTGATTTTCGGAATTGATCCCAGGTAGTCGTGTTGTAGTGATCCTCAGCAACGAATTTCAGTTCCTTTTGAAGATCCGGAGCGCCTTTGTATCCCGGAGAGATCAGGATGCGCTCGTATTTTGGCGTCAGATAGACGTAGCTCGGATAGCCGAGGCGACCGTTGAGGAGTTCGTAGGCTAGTTTGTGGTATCCTCTCCTTCCATTAGGTTGAAATTTAAAGGTGGTACCCTGGAAGACGACGTCCTCTTTTTGCTCGGCATTGAATTTAACTGCATAAAAATTCTTGTTGACATAGTCAACGACTCCTTTGTCCGTGAAGGTGGTAGCGTCCATGCGCTTGCACCAGCCGCACCAGTCGGTGTAAAAATCAATGAAGAATTTCTTCGGAGCTTTTTCATTAGCTTTGACGGCTTCCTCCCAGGTCATCCAACTGATTTGGTCGGGAGCAGAAGAAGCGGAGGCCACGACGGTCTCATCAGACAACTTATCAGCTTTGGGAATGAAGGCGTAAATCAACCCAAAGGCGACAATAGCGATGGCGAAAGGCAGAATTTTTTTCATTAAAAAAGATTTTTGCGTGTTCAAGGAATCGGGTGGGGGAGACGAGGGTCTCTTTTTTTTCCCACTCCTCAATAATTAAGGAGCAACGAAAGTACCAATTCTGAATCGAAAGGAAAGAATTGAGATATGTTGTTTAATTAAAAATTAACGGACTTATGCGCATCGAAGCTAAAAATCGGTTGGGGAAAACCGCTTTTTAGCAAAATGCCAAACCTCATGGGTATGATAAAAATAGTAGTGGCAGTTGGCGGTTCCAGCGGTTCTATTTATGCAAAAGTGCTTTTCGACCAGCTAAAAAACCTGCGCTCGCAGTGGTCGTCTGTCGGCGTAGTCATGAGCGACAACGCCAAATTCAACTGGGAGTATGAATTGGGCAATAAAGATTACCAGAGCTACCCCTTTGATTTTTTTGAAAAAAATAACTTTACCGCTCCTTTTGCTTCGGGGTCGGCGCGCTATGGCGTCATGGTGGTCTGTCCCTGCTCGATGGGGCTGATGGGTCGAATTGCAGCCGGCGTGTCGGACGATCTGACGACAAGGGCTGCCGACGTGATGCTTAAAGAGCATCGGCGGCTGATTCTCGTTCCACGGGATACGCCGCTCAGCCTGATTCATCTGCGGAACATGACGACGATAGCCGAAGCCGGAGGAATTATTTGCCCGGCCATGCCTTCCTTTTACAGCAAACCGACCAATTTTGAGGAGCTGGCGGCCACCGTGGTGGATCGGGCGCTCGACCTGGCCGGATTCCAATTGGATTCCTTCCGCTGGGGCGAGTCCGATGCGGTTTAAAAAAGCGATGAATGAAACTTGCCTACGACATTATTTTTGAAGATGCGGCCATCGTGGTGGTGAACAAAGCGCCAATCGTGCTGACCATCCCCGACCGTTTTGCGCCGGAAAAGCCGAATTTGTACCACCTGCTCGGAGAGCGCTTTGGGCAGATATTCGTGGTTCACCGCCTGGACAAGGAGACTAGCGGCATCCTCGTTTTTGCAAAAACGGAGCAAGCCCATAAAAACCTCTCGGAACAGTTTTACGAGCGCTCGGTGAACAAGCGCTATTATGCGCTGGTGGAAGGCCTGGTGCACCAACAGGAAGGCCTGATTGACAAACCCATCGCTCCCGACCCCGTCCACCCCGACCGGATGATAGTCGCCCGGCGGGGCAAAGCCTCGGTCACTCGCTACAAAGCGCTGGAATATTTTAAAAACTACAGCCTCCTGGAAGCCGATATAGAGACGGGGCGCACCCACCAGATTCGGGTTCATTTCAAATCCATCGGTTATCCCTTAGCGGTGGACGCATTGTACGGACGTAGAGATGCCTTTTATCTCTCGCAAATAAAACACGGAGCTTACAAATTGGGGAAAGGGCAGGAAGAGCGACCGCTAATGCAGCGGAGCAGCCTTCATGCAGAGCGACTGACTTTTGCACATCCGGGCACCGGCGAACAGATCAGCTTTGAAGTCCCATTGCCGAAAGATTTCCAGGCTGTATTGACCCAGTTGCGGAAGTGGGGGAAATAAGCGAAGAGACTATAAAATTTGTCTGAGTTGGCTTTCGTTAAATTTTTCTAATTTCACCCCCTCAAGAATACTGTGAGAAAAACGAACTTCTCAGGGTAATTCTGACCAAACAATTTTCACAGCATTTTTATCAACTTGCCATTTTTTCAGAATATCAGTTTGAAAAATCTTCCAATAATGAGCACTTTCAGAGCAATTGCGATACTGGCAGTCTGTTGTTTTGTTGAGCCTCTTGTCGCCCAACAGACGACTGTATTTACAGAAGCCACACTAGCCTACAAACGAGGCGAAGAGTTTTTTCAAAAAGGCGCCTATGGCTATGCCATGACAGAATACAAAAATGCCATCAACAACCTGAGACCTGTCAACGAGCCAGAATGGGATCTGCTCCGCATCAAGGCGGAACTGGGGTACGCCAAGTCTGCCGTCCGACTAGATCTGCCCGATGGCGAAAAACTCATCCTCGATTTCATTCGCAGGTATAAACCCGACCCCCTTGCCGGCCAGGCTTTGCTGGAAGTGGCCAATTACTTTTACAATGCCCGGAAATACGACAAGGCCATTGAGTTTTACAAGCAAATATCGGCGAGGGAACTAAGCCCGAGTCAGCGCGCCGAGGTCTATTTTAAAACGGGTTATTGCTATTTTGTCCAAAAAGACTTCGGTAGTGCCGAGGCCAATTTCAAGGAGATCAAAGACACCCAGGGCGATTATTTTTACCCGACCAATTACTATTACGGTCTCTGTAAATTTTTCAACAACCAATACGCAGACGCAATCAAGAGTTTCCGCTTAGTGGAGCGCTCCAAAGAGTACAAATCGCTCGTTCCCTATTACATCGCTCAGATTTACTTTGCCCAGCGCGATTACGACGAGCTGATAAAATATGCAGAGCCGAAACTCTCCGACCGCACCTTGCGAAATGCGAAGGAAATGAATCAATTGGTGGGGCAGGCCTACTTTGAAAAGAGAGACTACCAAAGGGCGCTGCCTTTCCTCGAAAAATTTGCGGAAAGCTCCGGCACTATGCGGGAGGAGGAATTTTACCAACTCGCCTTTTGCCAATATCAAGTGGGAAAATACCAGGCCGCCGCTCAGAATTTTCAGCAGCTCAACCAGGTAAATTCAGCCATGGGACAAATGGCCTTATACTACCTCGGCGACTGCAAACTCAGACTGAACGATCGCACCGGCGCCCGGAGCGCCTTTGCCGCCGCTGCCAATATGAGCTACGATCCCGATATCCAGGAATCCTCTCTGCTCAATTTTGCCAAACTTTCTTATGAACTAAAATTTGAAAAAGACGCCCTGTCCGCTCTCCAGAACCTTCGGCCTACTTCAAAATATTACAACGAGGCGCAGAGCCTGATGGGAGAGATTTTCCAGAATACCCGAAATTTTGACCAGGCCATTTCAGCCTTAGAGAGGATGCCTAATAAGACGCCCCAGTTGAGCGAAGCCTATCAGAAAGTATTGTACCTCAGAGGAATACAGCATTATCGCGACGGTCGCGTGGCCAATGCCAAAGACCTGTTCACAAAGTCTGTTTCAAATGCCGTCAGCAATGAGTACAAAGCGCTGGCTCTATACTGGCTCGGAGATATAGCCAACCAGGAAAAGAATTACGACAAGAGTATTGATAACCTGAATCAGTTTATCGCTCTCGCGAAGAATATTAAGACCCTGCCCGACGAGTCTTCTATTTATACCGCCAATTATTTACAGGGATATAATTATTTGAAAAAAGGGAACTTCACTACTGCGCAGGGCTACTTCCAGGAAGCAGTGGCAGGTATTCGGCGCAATCGGGCATTTATCCAAAATAAGCAGGTCAGGGATGGCGTCTTAGGCGATGCAACGCTTCGCGCCGGCGACTGCCTGTTCAAGCGCAATCTGTACAAAGACGCCATAGTTTATTACGATGAAGCGGTCAACGCCCAATACCCGGGTTTTGAATACGCCCTGTTTCAGAAGGCCATTATCGAAGGCCTTCGAAGCAATACGGCAGATAAAATTCTGGCCTTAGAAAGCCTGATTGAAAAATATCCCAAATCAGCTTACGCCGACGATGCGCTCTTTCAGCTAGGCGCCACCTATCTGGAAATAAAGCAGTCTTCCAAAGCGAGCGACTCCTTCCAAAAGCTGATCGCCAGTTATCCCAATTCCGAATTGGTGAACAAAGCGCTGCTCCGCCTCGGCTTAGTGGCTTACAACTCCGGCAGCCTGCAAACCGCCATCAATTATTACAAACAGATTTTTTCTCACAATCCGACGAAAGAAGAATCGGATGCCGCTCTTCTGGCGCTCCAGGAAATTTACCTCAAGGACATGGGAGATCCAGACGGATATAATGCCTTCTTAGAAACGATTCCCGGATTCCAGTTGGACAATGTTCAAAAGGATCAAAACGTTTTTGCCGCAGCCGAATCGGCTTACGAAAGGGGCAATTACGAACGCGCCATTACTTCCTTCTCAGATTACATCCGCCAATACCCCAATGGACTCAACACCCAAAAGGCGTATTTCCATCGCGGAGAGAGCTATTATGTATTGGAACAATACTCCCTTGCCCTGAAGGACTACGAATGGGTAATTGCCAATGGAAAAGATCCCGACTATTATAGCGCCCTGAGCAAAGCGGCCATGATAGCCTATCACAATGAGCAGAACTTCCAACAGGCCTACGACCTGTACACGAAATGGGAAGCGAACGCCAAAACAAATGAAGATCGTTTTGAGGCTCAGTTGGGCGCCATGAGGGCTGCTTATCACCTCGGCAATTCTAACGCTGTACAGACTTCCGCCCAGAAAGTGGCCACCAATTCGGCTGCCTCAGATTTGCAGATAGCCACCGCCTATTTTTATTTGGGTAAAATAGCTTACGATAGAAAGGATTACGATAGCGCCATGCAATCTTTTGCGAAGGTCGTCCAGTTGAGCGACAACGAGCAGACAGCGGAAGCGCGCTATTTAATGGCATACATTCATTATGTCCGCCGCAATTTAGAAAGCGCTAAACAGCAATGCGTTACTAATAACACAGAAAACTCGGGATACCCCTATTGGGTGGGAAAGAGCCTCATCCTCCTCGCAGACGTTTATGCCGAGCAGGGAGACCTGCTTAGCGCGCGAACCGTTCTGGAGGCATTGGTCAACAATTATGCGATTCATGATGACGATATTATCCCGACTGCTCAAAAGAAATTAGAAATCTATAAAAAGCAGGCTTCCAGCTCCAGTCGTTTGGATCTCGGCAACGACTTCATGGATGACGGAGATTGACAAGTAGTACATTCCGCGCCGCCGTTAGGAAGAGAGAACTGGCGACAAATTTTAAACAACGAAAAAATTTCTAAGCATAATGAGAACGGTAAAAATCATTTTTTCTCTGCTACTTTCTGTTGTAGCTGTTTCTGTGTGGGCGCAGCCGGCTGAAGACTTACCTGGCGGCAATGTTGAAGTGGTCAAAGTCTTTGAAGCAAAACTGGCTGAGAGTGAAAAAATTCCGGTCAACCCTGAATTGCCTCCAATGGATACGTCCATAAAAAGGCAGACCTATACCATCCCTCCAAAGACCTTGGAAGTGCAATATCCTGCGCCTCGCATCCGACCGGTGACCTTCCGCTCGGAAGAGGAAATAGCCGATGTATATAGAGCTTTTATCAAACTCGGCGCGGGATTGCCCAATTCGATCTATGGAGAAGGAGCGTACAATACCCATGTCGAAACTGCAAGAAAAACCTCCTATGACTTAGGCGCCAACCTGTTTCATCACTCGGCTAATTTTTCAAATGACAATGTAGAAAACCAGCGATTTGGACTGACAAAAGCCGGTTTAGATGGAGCTTATTATTTTGAACCGGGTTTTGCTATTTCTAGCAATCTCGACTACTCGTCGAATAAGGTGCATTACTACGGTTACAATTTTGACCGATTCTCCGATTTGAAAAATATACCGGCGGAGGCGGTTCGGCAAGTGTTCAACACATTTGATTTCGGCGCCAAAATTTTTAATGGCGTTCAGACGGCTGGCGATTTTAACTACCAGGCGGGGATGGGCTTTTATGCTCTCTCTGACGAGTACGCTGCCCGCGAAAAGGGCTTGGATTTAAATACCGGCATCACGAAATGGATAAAAGGCCGGCACTCTTTCGACCTCGGCCTCAGCGCTGACTTTACCTGGTACAACGATACCCTTGAGCTGGCTCAGACGCTGCACAATTTTACCCTAAGCCCTGCTTTTACCTTCCACGCCAATATTTTTAAAATAAAACTGGGCGCCCGCCTGGCTTCCAGCAACGACGAATACTTTGCTTTCCCCGATGCCGAAGCCGTCCTCAATCTGACGGGTAATGAACTGGCCTTCTTCGTCGGCGTGGAAGGGGATTTGAAGAAAAATACCTTCCGTTCCCTGAGCGAGTACAATCCATATATCTACACGCGATTCCAGGGCGGCGAAAATCCGACCCTGCGCAATACCAAATATTTCAATGCCTATACCGGAATCCGCGGCAGCCTCAGACTGTTTGAATATACTGCCCAGATCGGCTATAAGCCCACCAATGACCTGGCTGTATTTAAAGCGCGTTACGATGCGCCTTCCGCTCCCATTCGGGACCAATATTCTTTCGACGTGGAGTACAATGACGCCAACATAATCTACTTCAGCGGCTCCCTCAAAGCCATGCCCGTCAAAAACGTGGAGCTTATAGCCACCGTCACGCAGAATTACTACGACATGAAAGACTGCCTGGGCTGCCAGGTCAAAGCCTGGCACCTGCCCGCCTTTACGGGCAACTTCGAGGCTGCCTATTATACCCTGCACCGCCAGCTTAAAACCCGCGCTTCTCTGTATATCGAGAACGGACTGGTGTCCAACAGTTCCCCGCTACCTTCCAAATTCGATAACCTGAACGGCCTCTTCGACCTTAGCCTCGGAGCGGAATACTGGTTTGCCAAAAACTTCGGCGCCTTCCTCGACGTCAACAATGTCCTCAACAACAAGCGGCAACGCTGGCGCAACTACCCAATTTACGGAATCAATTTCCTGGGTGGGATTACGGCGAGATTTTGATTGGAGGGTGGAAAAAATCAAAAATCTAATATCGCCTGGCGTCAATCAGAAAAGAAAAAGCTCCTTTCCATTCCAAAAGCCAAAAGAATTCAAAATCAAAAATCGTCAATCAAAAAAAAACAATCCGAATTCATTTCGGACCTGACCTGGATTTTTCAACCCTCCCATATTCATCATTCCAAAACTTCGGCATCTTCTGCCTTATTCATCAGATAAGCCTTTAGGAAGGCGTCAATATCGCCGTCGAGAACGGCGTCAGTCTGGGAAGTCTGGTAGCCGGTGCGGTGGTCTTTGACTCTTCGGTCGTCGAGAACGTAACTGCGGATCTGGCTACCCCATTCGTTTTTCATCTTGCCGGCTTCGATCTTTTCCTTCTCCGCTTTTTTGCGCTCTATCTCCTGTTGGTATAGGCGGGATTTCAGCATTTGCAGAGCCTTTTCGCGGTTTTGGATTTGGGAGCGTTCCTGCTGACATTCCACCACGATGCCGCTGGGCAGGTGTCTGACCCGCACGGCGCTCTCGGTCTTGTTGACGTGCTGACCGCCGGCCCCACTGGAGCGGAAGGTATCCCATTCCAGATCGGCGGTATTGATTTCCACTTCGATGCGGTCGTCAATCATGGGGTGCACAAAAACCGAGGTAAAGGAAGTCATGCGTTTTCCCTGGGCGTTGAAGGGACTGACGCGCACTAAGCGATGCACGCCATTTTCGCCTTTCAGCATGCCATAGGCGTAATCTCCGTCTATTTCGATTCCCACGGATTTTATACCTGCGGCATCGCCGGGAGTGAGGTAAAGCTGGGAAGCTTTGTAGCCGTTTTTTTCTGCCCACATGAGGTACATGCGCATCAGCATGGACGCCCAGTCGCAGGCCTCCGTGCCGCCGGCGCCGGCGTTGATTTCCAGAATGGCGCCCATCTCGTCTTCCGTCTGATTGAGGGTAGAGCGGAATTCGAGGTCTTCTATGGCCTCCACGGCTTTTTCGTATTGAGCGTCCACTTCTGCCTCAGTGGCCTCGCCCGCCTTCTGGAAGTCGAATAGCACCTCCGCATCGCCAACTGCGACCTCTACGGCGGTGTATTGTTCTACCCATTTCTTATTGAGCTTGATGACTTTCAGGATGCCCTGCGCTCTGGCAGAGTCGTTCCAAAAGTCCGGATCGGCGGTCAGTTGCTCTTTTTCTTCAATTTCGAGTTTGCGTTTAGCGATGTCAAAGATACCTCCTCAACAAAGCCAGCCTCTCCTTCAGGGTCAGTAATTGTTCGCTGGTCATAGCATTTTAATTAATTAAAAAATGTGGTTCGTATGCCTGTCTGAACGGCAATAAAATTTTTCTAATATAAATCATCTACCCGCATACGCAGGTATTTCTTGACGACGAAATAAGTTCCGGCTAATGGGATAAATAAGCCTAACAACAGGATGGCGCCAAAGATGCCGGCGATGCCGGGAATATTTAAAAAGTCGCCTGCTTCCGGTAGCCGACTCAGCCACAGCCACAGCAATAAGCCGAGCAAAACAATGGCGAGCAGAGCCGACAACAGCCCGTGCCCGAGGCTCCTCCAGATGTAAGGCCGGCTGATAAAGCCCCAGGTGGCTCCCACCAATTCCATGTTTTTGATTAAAAAGCGATTGGAATAGAGCGCCAGCCGAATGGTGTTGAGGATGAGCGCAAAAGCCACGATGATGAAAAAGATACTGGCGCCGAACACAATCAGACTCAGGTTTTTCAGGTTGCCAGCTACTGCATCTGCAAGCCCCTCCTGGTAATATACGTCGTTGACAAAGGGAAATTCCCGAACCTGGCTGCGCATGACTTTCAGGCTGTCGGGATGCATCCAGTCGGAAATGACGTTGAAAATCAGCACGTCGTACAGCGGATTGGCCATGTCCAGTTTTAGAAACTCCTCGCCAAAGTCGTTTTGCATCATGGCGGCGCCTTCCTCTTTGGTGATGAACCGCACTGAGTTGGGTTTTAAAAACGGGCTGGCCGTCAACTGCTGTTTGAGTGAGTCTGTGCCGGCAGGGGTGGTTTCCTCTTTTAATTCTACGATGATTTCCACCTTCTCTTTGAGCGAGCGGACGAATAGCCGGCCTTCCAATACCAGCAGCCCAAAAAGCCCCAACAGGAAAAGCACCAGCGTGACGCTGACGATGGTGTATAGGTAATTAGGCTTGTGAGCAGGAACTTTGAACATGGTGTTTCGCTGAATAAAGGCGCAAAAGTAGTAAAAAACCTACCGCCCGCCGCCTTCCATTTCGCGAATCAAATCCTCTGTCTGTTTCAGCAAATTCCGGAGATCGCTTTTGAGAGCGACGCTGTCTTTGCCTCCAACGCCGGGCGCAAATTTATCGGCGCCTTCATTGTCGTCGCTGTACGCCGAGAGAGAAGATTTGAGATCGTCTTTCATTTTGTCTAACTCCCGAATCCGGTCGAGATAGTTTTTGTCAATCTTTTCCGCATTCTGTTTCAGACCCTGCAACATGTCTCCGATCTTATTCAGCGCATTGTCGTATTTGCCTTTGTCGAATTTCTCCTTCTCCGAACTGAGCAAGTCCTTAACGGCTACGCCGATATCCTTTACTTCAGTGAAGACCTTTTTGGCGCCTTCTTTCTCCGAATCTGTACCGAGAAAGTAATTATAAATTAAAATGCCGAGCACCAAAATGAAAGCTAATTTTAAAAGACTTTTAATCATTGTTTAAGTTTTTTAGTTAGGTTATTTTTAGTTGCAAAGGGAAGGACTTTCCGCAATTTCCCGCAAATTTTAAACGGATATAATTTGCCAAAAGTTCCCCCTGGCTATCGTATATTCAGTAAACCTTTTAGCAGAGGTTTTTATTGGACATTGCCCGGCGCCTTTTATGCGCTTTTTTTTAATTCCCCTTTTTCAAATAGGCGACGACCGCTTTGCGGAGGTCGGACCGCATATCTGCCTGGTCGCCCTCTTTGGCGGTATCCCACCAGACAAAATTATCTTTATTAAAAAAGTCGAGTCCGGTTTCTAAGCCTTCGAAGATGTAATCATTCGTGGCTAAGCGATAGAGCTTTGCTTCGTCTAAGGGTTTGCCTGCTATTTTCCAAATTTTGGTCTTTTCGTCATACTGGATATTGTACCATTGTAAATACCCGCCGGAGCCTTTGTTATCTAATCCCGTCCGGAGCGCTCTTTTTAAAACGGCGCCTTTCAGTTGTATCTCGTAGATAGAGCCGCCGAAGGGCAATGCCCTGAAGATATCCGTGACCGTAATATCGCCGTACAGGCGGTCGTCCAATCGGATTCCTCCGCCGTTAAAGATGGCGCAGTCCACCGGAATCTTTGCCGCAAAGGCCATGGCAGCGGCGATGATGTTCCCCAGATTAGTCTGGTGGTTTCGGACGCTTTTTTCTAAACC
The DNA here is from genome assembly GCA_964643005.1 of uncultured Saprospiraceae bacterium. Taxonomy (GTDB): domain Bacteria; phylum Bacteroidota; class Bacteroidia; order Chitinophagales; family Saprospiraceae; genus UBA6168. The sequence goes on from CAZXQI010000024.1 coordinate 26,486, forward strand.
ATCCAATGGCTCAACGGCGGTGTAAATTATCTCATTCGGATTGTCCACCACGGCAGAGATTTGGTTGTGCTGGATTTGGCTCCACTTTTCCACCACTTCAGCCACGTAGGGATCGCCCTCCATTTCATCAGTGATGTACACCAGTTCCGAGTTCAACTCGACAAATCTGGTGTCGGGATACCAGGTGAAGCGATGCACCCATACAGTCCTGACATTGGCGTCGGCCTTGGTGATGACGACGTTTCCCACGGTGTCAATGTTGTTTTCGTGTTCGTGCCCGCCCATGATGAGTGAAGTTTTTGGAAGCAGCGCCGCCACTTTTAAATCCTGATCAATGGAAAGGTGGGTGAGGCCGATGAGGACATCCGCCTGGGGCAATAGCTCCAAATAAGCTTTGGTAGCTTCCTGATAGGGGTCTTCGTAATAGACATACGGGGCCTTGTTGTCGTCAATGACTGCGCTATAGAAGCCGACCTTCAGACTTTGAGCGCTGAAGTAATTCGTCAGATCCCAGATATAGGTTTCGGGCAAATAATGCCTGTAGCCGTCAATTTCCCTGTAAAATGGCTCAATGCGGTCTTTCTTCTGGCGCATGATATTGGTTCCGAGCCATTCAAATTCAGACTGGTTCAGGCGATCCTGCAATTCGTTTTCCTTGATGTCGAACTCATGGTTGCCGAATGCGACGAGATCGACGCCCATGGCATTCATCACGTCCACCATCTGCCGGCCTTTGATGGATTTCCCTTCAAATTTCAAAGTGCCCAGAAGCGAGGGATTGACGAAATCTCCGGCCAGAACGCAGAGGACGTTGGGAGTTTCTTCCAACAACTCATTACGCAGCGCCGCCACCCGCGCCATTCCTCCGACTTTGCCTTTTTCTAATGGCGCGATTTCATACACGTCGTTCATTTGGAGGATAATAAAATGGACGGGGTCGTACCCGCTCTCTTCTTCCAATTGCGTCCAGTCGTAGTTATTACCTGAATCCGCCGGGCTTAGAATAGCGCAGGAATTCAGACCTGTGCCCGCTAAGAATATAAAAAAGAGGAGAGTGATTTGCCTTGCGGCAGAAGCGCTTTGTTTAAATGAATTTTTCATTCCAATGTTTTTAATTTTTAAAAAATGGCCTTTCTTCCCGTGCTATTTATTTTGGAAAAAAAAGGAAATGTAATCTTCCGGCAGGAGGAGGTTCCTGCGGATTGCATGGATTGAATGCGGATTTTTTCGCAGATTTTTTCTAAGGAAAACGCTCTGTGGGTAATTACCGCAAGAAAAGAATTTCTACTGAATTTCTGCCGAACCCCCACCGTATGAATCAAAAATAGCCGGTTTTTCTAATTTTACCTTTTTACAAAAAGTCGGCAGGCTCATATTTTTTTAAAAAAACTGTCGGCCAAAATATTTAAAGGAAAAGAAAAACGGAAATGATGGATATGATATGGAAACCCTCGAAAGAGTTTGAACAACATTCCCACCTGCAGCGCTATTTCGACTGGATGGCGCAAAACTACAATTTGAAATTTCAAAACTATCGCGAAGTCTGGCAATGGTCGGTAGAAAATGTCGCCGACTTCTGGGAAAGCATCTGGAAATATTTTGAGGTCATTGCCCATTCCCCCTACCGGCAGGTTTTAGATACTGAAAAAATGCCCGGCGCCAAATGGTTTGAAGGCGCTACCCTCAACTATGCGGAACACGTATTTCGCCACGCTAATCCCGGCCGGCCGGCCATCATTTTTTCCTCCGAAAAATACGATCTCGTTGAAATTTCATGGGAGGAATTAGAGGGGCAGGTAGCCTCCATGGCGGCTTACCTTCGGGAGTTGGGCATTGAGAAGGGCGATCGCGTGGCTGCCTTCCTGCCCAATATCCCCGAAGCGACGATTGCCTTTCTGGCTGCCGCTTCCATCGGCGCCACCTGGTCCAGTTGCTCGCCGGACTTCGGCGCCAGCAGCGTAGTTGACCGTTTTTCGCAGATAGAGCCCAAAGTGCTGTTTGCCGTGGACGGGTATTCCTACAATGGAAAGCTATATGACAAAACGCAGGTAGTCAGTGAGTTGTGTAAGTCGCTGCCCTCTGTGAAAAAAATAATTTTCGTGCCTTATCTCCACCGGCAGGAAGGAGGAGAAATGCTCTTTGGCGGCGCGCCTTCTATTGACTGCCTGCCTTCGCAGAGCCTCCTTAGCTGGAACGAGACCTTCCGCGCAGGCGCCAGGCTTAGCTTTGAGCCGCTGCCCTTTGACCACCCCATTTACGTGCTATACTCCTCCGGGACGACGGGCATTCCGAAGGCCATTGCGCACTCCCATGGAGGCAATCTGCTGGAGCATTTGAAATACCTGCATTTCCACAACGACGTCCACGAAGGCGAGCGGTTTTTCTGGTTCAGCACGACGGGATGGATGATGTGGAACTTCGTCAATGCGAGTTTTCTGGCCGGCGCCACGGTGGCCCTGTTCGACGGCAGCCCCGGCTATCCCGACCTCAATCGCCTGTGGGAATTTGCCGAAAAAGCTCAGATTGCCCACTTCGGGACGAGCGCCCCCTTTCTCACCGCCTGCATGAAGGGAGGATTAGAGCCGGGGAAAGACTTCGACCTGTCCGGATTGCGCAGCATCGGCTCTACCGGCTCGCCGTTGCCTTCCGAAGTGTTCGACTGGGTGTACGGCCACGTAAAAGAGGATCTGTGGCTTTGCTCCATGGCCGGCGGCACAGATGTCTGCACCGCCTGGGTCGGAGGCTGCCCCATTGAGCCTGTCTATCGGGGCGAGATTCAGTGTCGCTGCCTCGGCGCCGCTATCGAAGCCTGGGATGAAGATGGCCGGGCCGTCAATGGCCAGGTCGGAGAATTGGTCGTGACGAAACCCATGCCCTCCATGCCCGCCTTCTTCTGGGGGGATAAAAATAACGAGCGCTACTTAGCCAGCTATTTTGAAATGTACCCGGGCGTCTGGAGACATGGCGACTGGATTGAAATCACGGAACACGACGGCGTCGTCATCAAAGGGCGCTCCGACGCCACCCTGAACAGGGGAGGAGTGCGCATTGGAACGGCTGAAATATACAGGACGGTGGACAAAATTCCCGAAGTGCTCGACAGCCTCATCGTCAATCTGGAATTAGAAGGTGGGAAAGACTACATGCCGCTTTTCGTGGTGATGAAGCCCGGTGAAAAACTGAACGACGATTTGAAAAAGCGAATCAATCAGATATTGCGGAGCGAAAACTCACCGCGCCACGTCCCCGATGAAATCATCGAGTGCCCTGAAATCCCCCTGACGATCAGCGGTAAAAAATTGGAGGCGCCGGTGAAGAAAATCCTAATGGGCAAGCCTATAGAAAAAGCCGCCAACCCCGATTCGATGAAAAACCCGGCGGCTTTGGATTTCTTCGCGGCATTTTCCAAAAGAATGGGCGATTTTTAGGCTGATAGAATATCTTCCAAAAGGGCTTGTGCGGCAGGCCTTTCCGCTGATTTTCGCTGATATTCCCCGCCGATGATTTTTCACGAGAGAGAAAGCCAGTTCGAATTCATTGCGGAACTGAACGCAAATTCCAACTTTCTCTAACAACTGCTGAATTTCAAACGAGCGTAGGTTATTGCAAAAATGATAGGCAAGCTATTCCGGGTACTCCACCCGGACGTGGTATATGCTGCGCAGCATTTTTTTAAAAACCTTCACACAGGTATCCAGCTCGTTAAAGGTGAGCCTGCATTTGTTGAGCTGGCCGTGGTCAATCTTTCCCTGAACGATCTTATCTACCAGCGCATCGATATCCTCGCCGGTGGGATCCTTGAGCACCCGCGAGGTAGCTTCCACAGAATCAGCCAACATGAGTATGGCTTCCTCCTTGCTGCGGGGCTTGGGACCCGGGTAAGTGAATTTTTTCTTATCGCTTTCGCCCTCCGGATTTTCCTGTAGATAGGTTTTGTAAAAATATTCAACCCGGGTGGTGCCGTGGTGGGTGACGATGAAATTGGTCACCACCTGTGGAAGCCCGCTTTTTTTTGCCAGTTGTTCTCCATCGGGTACGTGCCTGATGATGATTCGCGCGCTCTCTAAGGGCGTTTTTCCCTGGTGCGGATTTTTGCCGCCCTGATTTTCGATGAAGAATTCCGGGTTTTGCATTTTGCCGATGTCGTGATACAGCGCACCGGCTCTGACCAAAAGTGGGTCGGCGCCAATTGCCTGGGCTGCGGCCTCGGCCAGATTGCCCACCTGAAGAGAGTGCTGAAGCGTGCCGGGCGCCTTGATGGCGAGTTGTCGCAGCAGCGGCCGGTTGATGTCCGTCAATTCCACCAAAGAAATGGAAGAGGTAAAGCCGAACACCCGCTCGGCCAGCGGAATGAGCGGAAAGGCCAGCAGGATGAACAGGCCGTTTAGCAGAAACCAGCCGTAATTGCGCCAGTTACTCAGGTTGAGATTTCCTTCTTCAATCAGGGAAAGCCCGAGATGGGAGAGCGCATAAGCCAGGACGATAAACATCACCGACCTGAAAAACACCGACCAGTTTCGCGCATCGGCGATGGCCAAAACGGAAATCACTCCCGCCACGATCTGGGTGAAGGCAAACTGAAAGCCTTCCTGCGCCAGAAAGCCGGCGATCAACACGACGACTACGTGCGTAAAAAAGGCTAAGCGATAGGTGAAAAAATGTCGGACGACGATGGGCACGATGCAGAAGGGGATGACGTAGATGCTCATGCCGTTCATGCGGACGACCAAATAAGTCAGGTAGCTGAAAATTAGCAGCCACATCATGACGAAGATGAGGTAGTTAAGATTCTGAATGATTTCGCGCCGGTAGGAATTCACGTACATCATGAAAGCGCCAACGATCAGTCCTGTCAGCAGCAGATAACCGAAGTAAACCGCCCAGGAAGACTTTTTGGCGCTGATGTCATTTTCAAACTTTTGGCGATAAGAGCTTAGTTTTTGAAAGACCTCGTCCGTGGTGACAGCGCCCTTTTTTACGATCGTCTCTCCCTGCCAGACGACGCCTTTGGTAGTAGAAACGCTGTTCAGCGCTTCGGCTTTTAGCCTTTCCGTGAGAGCTTCATCGTAAGCGATATTCGGGACGAGAGCGGCGAGTACGATCTTTTCTAAGGCGCCCGGAACCTTCAGCTCACTGTCTGATCCGGTCAGCAAATGCTTTGCCTGTTCCTGGGTGTAAAAGCTGGACAAAGTGCGCTTCTGGATGGTATTGTCAATGGCTAAGTTGATGACAAAGTCGGCGCCTTTTTCCTGGTGATCCGGCGCTAATTTGATGATGCCGCGTTGGTAAATTTTATTCAAAAATTCCTTGCTCTCTTTCAGGAATTCCTGTGCGCCTGATTCATTGCCGTTGCCAGACTGCAACTGGGACAACACCTGCTCTGACTCGGCTTCAAAGTCTTTCAGTTTGGCGCTCTGCAAATCAGGATTGAGGCGGTAGTACGGGGAAAAGTCGGAGGTGATCTGATCTCTGTCCCTCTCAAGTTCCTCGTCTGATTTTAAAATGGGAAAGTCAAATGGCGCAATCAGGTCTTCGTAGCGCCAGGTCTGCCCCTTCTGAAAATCGTACTTGAATTTTACATTGCCAGGGTAGAAGAAGCCTATCAGCAGGACGGTCAGCAAAACGATGGCTGCCGGCCTGTATCGTTTTAGCTGCTGAATGAAGCGCATTTTTTCTGACGAAATTGGTTTGCTCAAAACAGTTAATGTTTAAAAATGTACCCTGGATAAACCCGCATACGGTTCTCCTCCCTCTCTCCCTTTATTTTTTTTTAAAAAAACGAAGATAAAAGGGTTTGGAGGAAATGCCGGTTTTTTAGGAGGGAGGATTATTTTTCTTTCTACAAATTTGATGTAAATGAGGTTTTTAATTTTTGGATTTAAAACGGTAGGGGAAAAGGGAAAAGGGCATTTTTCAATAAAAAATTAATGGTTATTTTATTGATAATTAAATACTCAGTTAAATGAAAATTGGAACTATCGCGAATTTGCCCGGGGGATATTTCCAGTGGTTTCCGCACATTTTATCGCAGATTTTTTTTCACAAATGAATAAGTCTAAAGGGGATTTTCTGTGAATTTCAACTGCTTTTTCAAAGGGACTTTCCCCGAACTTCCTAATTTTACTGAACTTTTAAAACGACAATATCAATTCAATGAGAATATATTTTGACAATGCGGCAACTACCCCGCTCCATCCGGAAGTCATCGAAACCATGACTAAAGTACTGAAAGAACAATACGGCAACCCCTCCAGCATCCACGCAGAAGGGCGGATTGCGCGCGCAACCATTGAGGAGGCTCGCAAGACGGTGGCGCGCCTGCTCCACGCCAGCATCGGCGAAATCTTCTTCACCTCCGGCGGCACCGAGAGCAACAACATGATTATCAAATGCGCCGTGAGAGACCTGGGCGTGCGCCGCATTATCAGCTCGCCCCTCGAGCACCACAATGTATTGCACCCATTGGATATCGTGAAGAAGCAGGGCGTAGAGGTCGAGGTCTTACAGGTGGATAATAAAGGTCGCATTGACTACGACCAGTTGGAAGAACTGCTGAAGGTTCAGAGCGAATGGAATACCCTCGTGTCGCTGATGCACGGAAACAACGAAATCGGCACGCTCAACGACATGGTTCGCATCGCTGAACTGTGCGAGAACTACAGCGCGCTCTACCATTCCGACACCGTCCAGACGATGGGCAAGTTTCCCATTGACGTTTCAAAAACCTATATCCAGTTCCTCGCCGGCGCCGCCCACAAGTTTCACGGACCCAAAGGAGCGGGCTTTGTCTATATGAATTTTGACGCCATGACAAAACCCCTGATTGACGGCGGCTCCCAGGAGCGCAACATGAGGGGCGGAACGGAGAACGTCTATGGCATCGCCGGCTTAGCCAAAGCATTGGAACTGGCTCATCAAAATATGGAATCTAATCGCCGCCACATCGAAGGCCTACGCAGCTATATGATGCAACAACTAAAGGATAGTTTTGAAGACATCCAGTTCAATGGCGATTACGACGGGGACTGCCTTTACACCGTGTTGAGCGCATCCTTCCCGCACTCCGTCAAATCCGAACTGCTGCTGATGGAATTGGACATTGACGGCGTCAGCGCCTCTGGCGGGAGCGCCTGCAGCTCCGGGGCAGAGACAGGCTCCCATGTTTTGACAGCTATCGGCGCCGATCCCCGACGCAAAACGATTCGCTTTTCGTTTTCTGAATTTAATACCAGAGAAGAGGTGGATCAGGTGGTGTCGAAGCTCAGGGCTATTTTTAATTTAGATAAAAAGCTTGCGGCTGTCTGATGGAGTGGGAGCCTTTGAAAAAGAATTCTTTTTCCATGAAATCCCGGGCTGGACGTTTTCCTCTGATTGCGTTGGTTTTCTGCTGATTTTTTTTTCGCAGACGCTTTACCTGAAAAAGAAAAAAAATCCCGGTGAATTTCCCTGATGAAGAATCTCCGCTGAATTTCTAATGACCCAAATCCCTTTACATCTCCTATTTTTGCCGACAGACGAGCGCAGCGGTTTCGGCGCCAGCCAGAGAATTTATTTTTTTTAAAAAAATAGAAGGGCGACCCGAACCGGCGCACAAACAGAAAAAACATTGTCTTATGCTACGTACAAAAATTGCCGGTCTGGGCTTCTACGTCCCCGAACGGGTGGTTACCAATGAGGATTTGATGCGCCAGATGGATACTTCCGATGAATGGATTCGGGAGCGGACGGGAATTGCTGAGCGCCGGTATGTCAGACGCCACGAAGAAACCACCTCCAGTATTGGCGCCAAAGCGGCTCGCATAGCCATTGAGCGGGCGGGCATCTCCAAAGAAGACGTGGACTTCATCGTCTTCGCCACCCTCAGCCCCGACTACTTCTTCCCCGGCTGCGGGGTGCTGCTCCAGCGCGAACTCGGCATTACCAAAACAGAAATCGGCGCCCTCGACGTCAGGAACCAGTGCTCCGGCTTTGTCTATGGCCTGAGCGTGGCCGACCAGTTCATCCGCACGGGCATGTACAAAAACGTCCTGCTCGTCGGAGCGGAGGTGCACTCCATGGGACTGGACTTCAGCACGCGGGGTCGCAATGTCACCGTCCTCTTTGGCGATGGCGCCGGCGCCGTCCTTCTCCAGCCCACCGAAGAAGAGGGCAGGGGTATCCTCGTGTCGAAGCTCCATTCGGACGGAACCCATGCGGAGCAACTCGCCTTTATCAACCCCGGCTGCCATAGCGGTTACCACGCTGCCAGACAAGGGCAGGACATTGAGAGCTTCGGCTACGACGACAGCCTGGAATACGGCGGACTTTTTCTCACGGACAAAATGATGAAAGAGGAGCAGATCTATCCGACTATGGACGGCCCTCTCGTCTTCAAAACAGCCGTCGTGAAATTCCCCGAAGTGCTCATGGAAATGCTATCCGACCAAAATTTGCAGCCTTCAGACATAGACCTGTTCGTCCCCCACCAGGCCAACCTGCGCATCAGCCAGTTGGTGCAGCGCCGCATGGGATTGAAGGACGAGCAGGTTTGGAACAATATCCAGCGCTACGGCAACACTACCGCCGCCACCATTCCCATCGCCATGACGGAGGCCTGGGAAGCCGGAAAGATTAAAGACGGCGACCTGGTGGCTATCGCCGCCTTTGGCAGCGGCTTCACCTGGGGCGGCGCCCTCATCAGATGGTAATTTTTACGGGAAGGCTGCTTTTGTGCGGGGTTCCCACAGATGATTGTTGACCAGGGAGAAAATCAGTCCGGGTTCACTTCATATCTGAATGTGGGTTCTTTCTTTTATGAGTTACGCTGAAAAGGAGATTTCCAAAGAGAATTTCAATCGAATTTCAACTGAATTTCAAAGATGCAACCACTTGCCGACCGCATGCGCCCGACTTCCTTAGACGACTACATTGGACAGAAGCACCTCGTGGGTAAAGGCGCCATTCTTCGCCAGGCTATTGAGAGCGGGAAACTGCCTTCCATGATACTCTGGGGCCCTCCCGGGGTGGGCAAGACGACTTTGGCGGGCATCGTCTCCCATCAGTTGAAGCGACCCTTTTACACGCTCAGCGCCATCAATTCAGGAGTAAAAGACGTGCGGGAAACCATTGAGAAAGCCAAAAGCCAGAAATTTTTTCAGGCGCCCAATCCCATTCTTTTTATTGATGAAATACACCGCTTCAGCAAATCGCAACAGGACTCGCTGCTGGGGGCTGTGGAAAAAGGTATCGTCGCACTCATCGGCGCCACCACCGAGAATCCGAGCTTCGAGGTCATCCCGGCGCTGCTTTCCCGCTGTCAGGTCTATGTTCTAAAACCTTTGGAAAAAGAGGAGCTGATACATTTAGTAAATAATGTCCTGCAAAAAGACGAGTACCTGCGGGAGAAGGATATTGAAGTTGCGGAGTACGAAGCCCTACTCCTGTTTTCGGGCGGCGACGCCAGAAAACTGCTCAACGTCTTAGAACTCGTGGTCGGCCTGGCGCCGGGAGGGGAGAAATTCCGAATAGACAACGAACTGGTCGAAAACGCCATCCAGCAGAATCTCGCCATTTACGACAAGTCGGGAGAGATGCACTACGACATTGCCAGCGCCTTTATCAAGTCTATGCGGGGCAGCGACCCGAACGCCGCCGTGTACTGGCTGGCTCGCATGATCGAGGGAGGAGAAGATATCGAGTTTATCGTCCGCCGCATGATCATCTTCGCCTCCGAAGACATCGGCTTAGCCAACCCCAATGCCCTGCTCATGGCCATGACCTGCTGGGATGCCTGTCGCGCAGTGGGCTTCCCGGAGGCGCGGATCATTCTGTCGCAGTGCGTCGTTTATCTGGCCGCTTCGCCAAAGAGCAACTCGACTTACCTGGCCATCAGCCAGGCTCAGGACCTCGTCCGCCGCACAGCGACCCTCCCCGTTCCGCTGAGTATCCGAAACGCCCCCACCCGGCTGATGAAAGATTTGAACTACGGCAAGGGCTATCGCTACGCCCATGATTTTGAAAACAACTTTGTGGAAGCCGAATTCCTGCCCGCCGAAATTACCGGAACCCGCTTTTTTGAACCTGGGAAAAACCCCGCAGAAGAGCGCATCCGCCAATGGCTGAAAGAGCGCTGGAAAGATAAATACGGCTATTGAAACCCAGCCTGATGCGCTCCCGCCCTTATTGACGATAAATATTTTCAGAGGAATTAGTCCTAAAAGTCAAATTTCTTTGAACAGACCAGTCAGCGCCTCTGGCTGTTTACCCCAATAACCGGCCTTCGGATGCTTTGAAAATGGCGCGACAATTATCAAAAGCTGAAAGCTATCCTCAGGGTCGTTTCCTCCCTTTTAATCTCATTTCCCCCGTGAAACAGTCATATAGTTTCGCCGACCTTAATGGTACGCAGGTAAATTCTGTGGGAACATTTTATTCAAAATGTACCTGTCTCTTCGTTGAACGGGTACTTACGAATGCTGTGAAAATGGCACAACAATTGTCAAAAGCAGAAAGTTACCCTCAGGTTTATTTTCCCCCTTTTAACTTTATTTCCCTCACAATCGGTCATGTAGGTTCCCCAACCTTAATGGCGCACAAAAAAACTGTGGAAAATGACGGCCAAAAAGCGCTATTCACCCCATTAGACGAACACCTCCTCCTCGTCTGATAGCTTCCAGCCGAAATTATTCACTGCTCTTCTGATTGCCGATATAAAGACCTAAGCCCTCAGACCCTCTGGCTCTGAGGACTTGTAGTTTGCATATTCTCCCCCCGGAATAATATCTGATTAAAATGGTGCCTGCACCCAACACTTTAAACACCTTTAATAATTATGCGCAATCTTTACGATTATCCGAAAATCCTCCTGGTAGTTACCCTTCTGCTATTGGGATTCAGTTCAGCTTTCTCACAGAATCTGGATCTGAAGCTGCAGTTGATTAATGATACTACCTGGGGGGTATTTGTCAAACCCGTGGGCATTACGCCTACTTCCAGTACTATCACCGGCTCGGCGCAGGTGACCATTGTCTCTCCAAAGGACTACGATTCTCTTAACATCATCTCTGTAAAAGGAACTTGGAATGCCAATGCCTATGTAAATGGCCCTTCAGAGAATACTACCAGGCAGTATATTTCAATTGGCTTACAGAATGACTTTCCAAAAATCCCTTACATAGCAGACCAGGAGACCCTGCTGTTTACCTTTGAAAGGACAGGCGATTGTCCCGACTCCCTCTATATTATTGATTGTGGGAGCCTTGGAGGAGACCCCAATGCAGACCCGTTTTGTCCAGACAGTACCGCCAACTCCGCGAATAGCAACCCTGGAAACGAGTTTTCAGTCATAGACTTCGGGAACAACAACCTCTACGGCTACGGCAAGCGCTATGCGCTCTCCGCCTGGAGTTGTAAAGACTGCGATGGCGACGGTATCCTGAATGCCTTTGAAGACACCAACGGCAATGGCGTCTTCGATGCTGGAGACGCCTCTGCGGTTTGCGACCCTTGCGACCCTATCCACGTGGAGTCTGCGACTATGAGCTTCGGCGCTGACGACGGCTATATTTGCGCAGGCGATGTCAACCTGGATACGGCATACTTAATTGTAGAAATCATCGGCGGCTGGACACCTTATACAGTGAAATATACTGACGACGGGGGGACTACTACTCATACAGTCCCCGATTTTCGTAGCGGCGACAGCATAATGGTCATTCCAAATGCTTCGACAGTCTATTCGCTCGTCACCGTGATTGACTCCTTCGGCTGTGAGATTAACCCTGATTCCCTGTCTGCGCCCATTCAGTTGCAGGTAGAAGGGCCGATCAGCTTCACTAAA
>CAZXQI010000025.1:0-38207 GCA_964643005.1 uncultured Saprospiraceae bacterium
GAATGAAATTATCGCGAAATTATTCGCACCGCACTAAAAGGGACAAGTCAGGAGGCCAAAAAAAATTGGCTAATCCAAAGCCCCTGTCGCGACCCGCCTCCATTGAAGGGCTATGAATCTGCGCAGCAGGAGCACCTTTTCAATAGCGCCTGCCCTGTAACCAGTCGCTCTTAGTCCTTGGTGGGCGTTCCGTTTCAGCAAATGACGGGGAGCAAATTTCCCGGATGCGTTTTGCGGCTGGTGCTTACATTTGCCCAAAATGGTTTTCTATGCTGGAAAATTGGCTACGCCCCATAGACCCTCAAATAGCGCAGAACGCTAAGCTGACAGAGGGTCGGTTTGGTTCCCGTATTCAACGCTTTGAATCGGAATTGCCATCCCTGAAGAATACCGATATCGCCCTCATCGGCATCGGAGGACAAGACGCCGACCTTGTGAGGGAGTCGCTATACCCCCTGAGTTTTCCTTTTGGAAATTTAAAAATCACCGACTTAGGCAACCTGCGGAAGGAGGACAATTCCTTTCTCATTCCCCTGTTGCAGGAATTGCTGGAAGGGCAAATTTGCCCCATCCTCATCAGCCGGGACGAGAAATATGTGCAGGCGCAGTTTACGGCTCATCATGCGGTTTTGCCCTTGGTGGGTTTTGCCAGGGTGGCGCAGGATATCGCCTTTCATCCGGAGCGCAATGAATTGGAGGGCTATTACCTCCATCCTATTTTTAAGGGAAAAAACAGATTATTTCATTTTTCAGCTATCGGCGCCCAGTCCCATTTTGTGGAAGACGAGATTTTCATCGAATTGGAAAATCGCAATTTTGACTGCATCCGATTGGGCAAAGCCAAATTCGATTTAAAGGATACCGAGCCATTTATCCGCGACGCCGACTTCGTCAGTTTTCATCTCAACGCTCTGAAGAGCGCGGAGGCGCCCGCCGTAGAGGGAGCTTCCCCTAGCGGTTTCTTTAGCGAAGACGCCTGCCAGATCAGCCGGTACGCCGGCATGAGCGACAAGCTGACGTCCATCGGTTTCTTCGGATTTGACGGCGAATTGGACAATGCACAGAATCAGACCGCTCAATTGCAGGCTCATTTGATCTGGTATTTTATAGACGGATTCTTTAACCGGAAGCGGGATTTCCCCGCTTCGATGGACAGCCTGGTCGAATACATCGTGAGCTTCAAAGATTACGACTACCCACTCACTTTTTGGAAGAGCGCTAAAACCGGCCGATGGTGGCTACAGGTTCCGATAAAAACCAAAAAGAAGCAACAGCGCCACCGCCTCATTCCCTGTTCCTACAGCGATTTCCTCGAGGCCTCCAACGGAGATTTGCCCTCCCGTCTTCTCAACGCCTTTAAAAGGTTTTCCTGAAAAATGAAAGAGGTTCGGAAAATTCCACTGAAATCCTGCATTACAATTGTTGGAACAATTTAAAAATGCGCCGGTACTCGTCCTCCCAGCTTTTGGGCTGGATGAAACCGTGGTCTTCGACGGGGAAAATGGCCATTTCCCAATTTTCCTTTTTCAGTTCGATGAGCCGCTGAGACAGGCGCACCACGTCCTGAAACTCGACGTTGGTATCCACTACGCCGTGTAGGATGAGCAGATTGCCCTGTAGCCCTTCGGCGAAATAAATGGGAGAGCTGCGGCGATAGGCGATGCTGTCTTCCAGCGGCGTATTGAGGATATTGGAAGTGTAGCCGTGGTTATAGTGCGCCCAGTCTGTGACGGAGCGGAGAGCGGCGCCGCTTTTAAAGACGCCCGGAGCGGTGAACATCGCCATGAGCGTGATAAACCCGCCGTAGCTGCCGCCGTAAATGCCGATGCGGTCGGCGTCAATGCCATGAGCCTCCACTAAGTAGCGGGCGCCATCCACCTGGTCGCTGAGGTCTTTGCCGCCCATGTGCCGGTAGATAGCCGTGCGCCAGTCCCGACCGTAGCCGCTGCTGCCCCGATAATCTATATCTAAGACGGTAAAGCCATTGTCCCTCAGCATGTTGTGAAACATAAACTCCCGGGAATAGCTGCTCCACCAGCGATGGACATTTTGCAAATAGCCTGCGCCGTGTACGAAGATGACGGCGGCGCCATTGCGCCGGCTCGCCGCCGGAGTGTAGAGGCGGGCCGGAACTTCAACCCCGTCTTCGGCTTTGAACCAAACGAGTTGGGGATCCTGCCAGGGATAAGCCTGAAATTCGGCGGTGGTGGAGTGGGTCAATTGCTGCATCTCTGCATTGGGGCGATTGGGCATGAGATATAGCTCCCAGGGTTTGTTGCTGTAGGAATACCTGACGGCTAGCCATTGCTCGTCGGGCGAGAGGCTCGCCTGATGGTTTCCAGGCAGAGAGGTGATTTTTTCCATAACCCCGCCGGTGACGGGCATTTTGTAAAAATGCTGTTCAAAGGGCGACTCCTTGTTGGACTTGATGTAAAAGAACTGCTTATCCAAAGAGAGGAAGGCGTCGAGGATTTCGAAGTTGCCGGAACTGAGGGCTTTCTTCTTTCCCGTTTCCACGTTCAAGCTGTAGAGATGGGAATAGCCGCTTTCCTCCGACTGGAACCAAATCGTCTTGTTGTCGGAGAGCCAGCCTAAGTTGCCGGTCGAGAAGCTCCAACCGATGCCGGGGCCGCCAACCCAGGCCTCGTCGCGCTGGCGGTCGAGGACTCGGAGGGAACCGGTAGGCAGGTCGAGGAGGAGGAGCCAGCGATCCTTGTTGTCCTGTGAGCGGGCGACGACCATCGCCTTTCCGTCTTCTGAGAAAATCGGTCCGGCAAAGACGATGGGACGAGGATTTTTGTACTTCTCCTGATAGGGCAGGGTATCCCGGTGGTAATCTTTTAAAAAGGCGGGCTTGTCATAGATACCTTCGATTTCTTTATTGTCGGCAAAATAGATGCTGTCCTCCTGTCGGTCGTAGATGCCCAATTCCGTTTCCACAGGCGGGGTTCCGACTTTGGCGCGAGATTTTAGGATTTCCACCTTGCCCGAAGCGGCGACGTAGTTGGGTACGTCCGTCCGCTCCCCGGGACTGCTCTTTGTCAGCCGGAATGTGACGAACCGCAGGTCAGGCGAGATTTCGAGATTGGAGAGACTTTTTTCACCAAAATAATAAGTCTTAGGGCGATTGGGTTTCAGCGCCTCCCATTTGTTTTTTTGCAACTCCTCTCTGGCCTTTTGCTCTGCCAGCGCTTCAAACAGGTCGAGCTGCTCCTTTTCGAGCCATTCGTCTTCGCGGCTTTTCTTTCGGTCTTTTGGCTCGTTTCCTTTTTTGAAATCCGTCAATTGCTCCATAGCGCCCGAGGCGATATCCCAGGCGTAGAGGTCGCTATTTTTTTCAAAAATAATTTTCGTCTCATCGCCGGAAAATCGGGGCCGGCCTTCGTATTCGAGGGTATTGGTGATTTGGAAATCTTTGTCCGCGGCGAGGTCTAAGAGAAAGAGGTCGCCATTTTTGCTGTAGGTCTTTTTTGTTCTGGCCTTGTTGTATTCTCCTTTGGAAGGCCGGTTTTTCAATTCCTCGTCCGAGGCCTTTACCGGCTTCCCTGGCACGCCCTCCGCCAGGCTGATCTTCCAGGTACTTTCTAAGGTGTCCATGTCGGGATTCCAGTTAAACCAAATAGTCTGGCCGTCTTCCGACCAGGATATATTGGAGGGCAGGTAGCCTATAAATTGATCGCCCTGCATGATTTGACTGAGCTGGAGAACGGAGGCGTTGGGTGCGGGCTGGGCGCCCATTTTTATAAATAGAAAAAGAAAGAAGGGAAGGGAGAATGTTCGAAGCATGTTTCTATTTCTTTTGAAAAATAAAAAAGTGAAAATAGGGAAAAGCCCGGGGAATGAAAGGCTCGCGAATACTGGTATTCAATAAGTTGTAATCTCCTTTGCAAATTTCAGGAGCGCTTAGAACTCCTCCGGCTTTATGTCGCCCAACTGAGGTCGGATGATGATTTCCTCCACCACGGCGTTGGGGTGCAGTTGCCAGGCGCTGAAAACGGACAGGGCGATATCGGCTGCATCCATGAGGCGGCTTTCGGGGAATTTGGCGCCGGCCCAGGAATCGGACCAGGTGGCGCCGGGCAGCACGGAAGTGACCCTGACCCCTTTATCCTTTAATTCTTCCCGCAATACTTTTGAGAAACCTAGCAGGGCAAATTTGGAAATGCTGTAAGAGCCGCCGTTGTAATAGGCCGTGATGCTGCCGATGGAACACATATTAAAGATGTGACTACCGGCTTTTTTCAAAACTAAGGGAGTCATGGCCCGGGTGAGGTAGTAAGCGCTGTACAGGTTGGTTTCTATCATTTTTTCGAGGGCGCCGTCCTCTTCTTTGCAAATCTCGCCCGGGATAAAAACGCCGGCATTGTTGACCAGCACATCCACGCTGTCCCATTGACTTTTTACAAAATCGGCAAAGGCGAGCACCTCGGCTTTGCTGCGCATATCCGTTGGCTGCGTGAGGACCTGCACTCCGAATTTTTCCTCCACTTCTTTTTTCAAAATATCTAAATCGGACTTCGTGCGGGCGCAGACGGCGATATCAAAACCTACCGCTGCGAATTTTTCGATGATGGCTCTGCCAATACCCTTAGTGGCGCCGGTGATGACGAGTTTCATAAAATAAAGATTGACTGAGCGCCAAAGAAAAGAAAAGTAGCGCTCTTTTTAGGATTTTACTGCAAGGGGTGCAATGGCTGTTACAGGAATTGGCGGAGCGCCCGGTACGGAGGCTCAGTTCAACAACTTCAGCAGATATTCCCCGTAGCCGCTTTTGAGATATTTATGGCCGAGCTTTTCCAATTGAGCGTCGTCAATAAATCCCTTTATCCAGGCGACTTCTTCGATACATCCTATTTTTAGCCCCTGCCTTTCTTCGATGACCTGAATGAACTGCCCCGCCTGCAACAGGGAAGCGTGGGTGCCGGTGTCCAACCAGGCGGTGCCCCGCTCCAACACGCCGACTTTCAATTTGCCCATGCTGAGGTAAGTCTTGTTGACGTCCGTGATTTCGTATTCGCCGCGCAGACTGGGCTGGAGATTTTTGGCTATATCTACTACCCTATTATCGTAAAAATAAAGACCGGGTACGGCGAAATTGGATTTGGGATGTTCGGGTTTTTCTTCGATGGAAATGGCCTTGAGCGCTTCGTCAAATTCGACGACGCCGTATCGCTCGGGGTCTGCTACCTGGTAGGCAAAGATGACTCCTCCTTCGGGCTGGATGCTCGCCTCCAAGAGTTTGGGCAGACCTGCGCCATAAAAGATATTGTCGCCCAAAACCAGAGCGGCGGCGTCTCCCTGTATGAAGTCTTCGCCGAGTACGAAGGCCTGAGCTAGCCCGTTTGGCTCGTACTGGGGGATATAGGAAAAATTGCAACCTATCTCCTTTCCGTCCTGCAACAGTTTTTGAAAGTTCGGCAGGTCGTGGGGAGTGGAAATGATGAGGATGTCGCGGATACCCGCCTGCATCAGCGTGGAAAGCGGATAGTAAATCATCGGCTTGTCGTAAACAGGCATCAGTTGCTTGCTCACTGCCAGCGTTAGCGGATATAGGCGGGTTCCGAGGCCGCCTGCGAGGACAATACCTTTCATGTTTGATTTAGTTGAGATTCAATGGAAATTCTCCTTTGGAGAAATTTTTATTTTGAAAAAAAATGAAAACCTAATTTTGTTTGTATGCTTAGCGGGAACTCACCCTTTAGCTTCCTTTTATTGGATGCGCCAGGAAACTTACTTAGCTGATTTTTTTTCAAAAAACTATGAATAAACAGCCTGTCTAACGGGAAACAAACGCCGGTGTTACCCCGCCAGTTTGTGCTGCTGAAAGAGCCTGCGAATGCGAAGCACTAATTCATCCGGTTTGTAGGGCGCCACGATAAAATCTGATGCGCCTAAGCGAAGACTTTCGATGACTAAATTGTCCGCATCTAAGGTGGAGATGATTAAAATGGGCAAATCTTCGTCTATTTCCCTGCGCAGATACTGGATGATTTCCGGGCCGACGTACTCCGGCGTTTGCAAGTCCAGCATGACGAGATCGGGAGGATTTCTTTTGAGGCTCTCCTTAGCATTTCGGTAGTTGTTAAAAACCTGGAGGTTCCAGCCATTTTTGCGAAAGCGGTATTCGAGGGTCGTCAACAATACTTCTTCATCTGTAAACAATAGAATGTTCATAATGCGTGTCTGGTTTTGTGATGTATAATCTTCCTCAAAAGAGGAATTCTCAATAGGCTGCCAGTCTGTGTAGCTGTTCGCGGAAGCGCTCGACGGGCAGGAAGTTCTTCTCTAAAGGGATAGCGAAAGGAACGGGGGTGTCTAATCCCGCCGCCCTCAGCACCGGCCCGTCAAGGTGCTCGAACAGATGTTCTGCAATCCAGGCCGCCACTTCGCCGCCGATGCCGCCGGACAAAGTGTCTTCGTGCAGCAAAATGGCTTTATTCGTCTTTTTTACCGTTTCGGTAATCGCATCGTAGTCAAGCGGCAACAGGGTTCGAAGGTCGAGGATTTCAGCGTCTATACCTTCTTCTTCACAGACCTTTAAAGCCCAGTGTACGCCCATGCCGTAGGTAATGACGCTCAGAGCCTTCCCTTCTCTGGCAATTCTCGCCTTCCCGATTTCTACCGTGTAATATTCGTCTGGAATGGATTCCGACAAGCTGCGGTAGAGCGCTTTATGCTCAAAGAACAACACCGGATTGGGGTCTTCGATGGCGGCGATGAGCAGCCCTTTGGCGTCGTAGGGGGTAGATGGATAGACCACTTTTAGCCCCGGCGTATGCGTGAACCAGGCCTCGTTGGTCTGCGAGTGGAAGGGCCCCGCCCCTACGCCCCCGCCCGTAGGCATCCGCACGACGACGCCCGCATTGGCGCCCCAACGATAGTGAATCTTTGCCAGATTATTGACAATCTGGTTGAAGCCGCAGGCCACAAAGTCGGCAAACTGCATTTCCACCATTGCTTTGTAGCCTTTCAGGCTAAGCCCCAGCGCCGCGCCGACGATGGCGCTCTCGCAAAGCGGCGTGTTGCGCACCCGTCCGTGGCCAAATTCTTCGACAAATCCCTGCGTAATTTTAAAGACGCCGCCGTAATCGCCGATGTCCTGCCCCATGAGCACGAGATTGTCGTGCTTTTGCATGGACAATCTCAGTCCGTCGGAAACGGCGTCGATGAATCGCTTTTCACTTTTGGGAGCGGTAGCGGCAGGCGCCATACTCTTAGAATCCCAGGGAGCGTAGATGTCTGTAAGTTCTTCCGCTGTATCGGGCACGACTTCCGGTTCCTCCACCGTCGTTTTCCAGGCAGCTTCAATTTCTGCTTTTATTTCTTGGTGAATGGCGGCAATCTTTTTTTCCGTCAGCAGCCCTTCTTCCATCAGGTAGCGCTCGTACTGCTTCACGGGATCTCTTTCCGCCCATTCATCCAAAAGTTCTTTGGGCACGTATTTCACGCCGGAAGCTTCTTCGTGTCCCCTCATGCGGAAGGTTTTACATTCGACGAGCGCCGGATGCGGATGCTCGCGCATGTCGGAGGCCAGTTTGGACAGGGCGCTGTACACTTCGAGGATGTTATTGCCGTCGAGGATGACGGACTTCATGCCGTAGCCGATTCCTTTGTCCGCTATGTTGGCGCAGCGGAACTGCTCCGAAGTCGGAGTGGAAAGACCGTAGCCGTTATTTTCCACCAAAAAAATGACGGGTAAATCCCAAACTGCCGCCACGTTGAGCGCCTCGTGGAATTCGCCTTCGCTGGTTCCGCCTTCGCCGGAAAAGGCCAGCGCCACCCGCTTTTCATTGCTGAGCAGGGAAGCTAAGGCGGCTCCGTCGGCTAAGGAAAGCTGGGGGCCTAAGTGGCTGATCATTCCCACGATGCCGTACTCTAAGGAACCGAAGTGAAAGGAGCGCTCTCTGCCTTTGCTAAAGCCGGATTTCTTGCCCTGCCACTGTGCAAACAATTTGGCTAAAGGCATTTCGCGAACGGTGAACACGCCGAGGTTGCGATGGAGGGGAAAAATCAGCTCGTCCTTCAGGAGGGCGCTGGCCGCCCCGACGGCGATGGCTTCCTGGCCAATGCCGGAAAACCATTTGGATATCTGCCCCTGCCTAAGCAGAATGAGCATTTTTTCTTCGATGAGCCGGGGTCTGAGGATGTTGCGATAGAGCGCCAGTAAAGTTTTATCGTTCAGGTTTTCACGCTTGAATTCTATGCGGTAAGCGGGTGCTGTCAGCATTTCAATTTTTTTTTATCAAAAGTGCCGCAAAGATATGTGAAAATTGTTCGATCGCAGGCCGGGTTTTTAAGAAGGCGAATATCTTTTACCCGCTGATAGCGTCCGCTATTCATTCGCTCCCTGGTTGGGATGCTACTTGCACTCTGAATAGCGATGCGGGTCGCTTTGGGATTTGAGTTTCCCGCGAGTTTTTTCGAATTTTCTATAGGCGATTTATGCCAAAGGAGGAAATCAGTCTGAATTTACTTCAGACTTAACAGTAGTATTTTTTAAGAAAAATTCTTCTGAATTACCATCCGCCGCCGGCGCCGCCTCCACCGAAGCTTCCGCCTCCGAAGCCTCCAAAGCCGCCTCCGCCGAAGCCGCCTCCGCCGCCGCCGCCACCCCAGCCGCTGCCGCCGCCGCCGCCCCAGTAAGTCCAGCCGCCGGTGGTGTAGCGTCCGCTGCGTTTGTAGCCGCCTCCGCCTCCACCGCCTTTGCCATTGTTCCTAATGCTGATGATGACAAGGATGACGACAAAAAGGATGATGAGCACTAAAATCGCATAGCCGTCGCTGCCGCTTCTGTCGCGTAGCTGGTCGTTGGAATATTCGTCGGCGCCGAGGTTGATGATGGCGTCGGTAGCGCGGTCAAGCCCCTGGTAGTAAGCCTGTTGGCGGAAACTGGGAGTAATGATTTGGTCAACGATGCGCTTGGCGATGGCGTCGGGCAGGAAGCCTTCCGCTCCGTAACCGGTTTGGATATAGAGTTTCCGGTCGTCGAAGGCGATGTAAATCAGGATGCCGTTGTTTTTGCCTTTTCTGCCGATTCCCCAGGCAGTAGCTAAGCGGTAGGAATAATCAAAAATGTCGTCGCCGTTCAGCGACTTTTCGATGACGATGGCAATTTGGGTAGAAGTAGAGTCGTCATAATCCACGAGTTTTCTCTCCAGAACCGAGCTTTCAGCGCTGCTCAAAATTCCCACGTAGTCGTTGACTAAGCGGGGAGGATTGGGCGGTGCGGGTGGATTTTTGGCGCCGCCCGACAGGGGGAGCAGAAAAGAAAGCAGGAATAGAATTAATGGTCTGGAAATCTTCATCTTACTTTATTTGCCGTAAGATATCTCGTCCGGCAGTTCATTTTTATCATCTTTTGTCCCTGGGAAATGTTCCTTTAGTTTTTCACCGGCCAGCCTGACGCCCTGACAAACGCCTTCGGCAAACATGGCCTTCCAAAAATGCGACTGCATGGCGTTGCGCACTTCTTCCCAAAAATTGGCGGGGACTTTCTCATTGATTCCACGGTCTCCGAAAATGGCAAACTCTTTCTTGTCGGGGACGATAAAAATCAGCACCCCGTTGCGGTTTTTCGTCTGCTCCATGCCCAGCATATAGAAAATTCGGCTAGCGGAGCCCAACAAGGAGCCTTCGTAGTTGCGCTCCAGATGCACCCTGATTTCGCCGGAAGTCTTCTTTTCCGCTTCCCGAATGGTCTGGATGATCCGGTTCTCCTCGTCTTTGCTGAAAAATTCTATCATTTGAAAAAGTCAGAAAGGGGGCGGTATTCTTCGGGCGAAGCCTTCTAAGAATACCGCCCCTAAAAGGCGATCAATTATTAGAATTCAACTTTGGGAGCGTTCTGAGCGCCCTGATCCGCTTCGAATTGCGCTTTCCTTTCGAAGCCGAAAAGCCCGGCCCAGAAGTTGGCGGGGAAGCGGCGAACGGCAGTGTTGTATTCCGCTACGACGCCGTTATACTTGTCCCTCTCCACTTTGATGCGGTTTTCAGTGCCTTCCAACTGAGCCTGCAGTTCTTTAAAAGATTCCGTGGCTCGCAGTTCGGGATAGTTCTCCGAAATCATCAGCAGGCGACCGAGCGCAGAGGATAATTCGCCCTGGGCGGCCTGGAATTCCTGCAATTTTTCAGGAGTCAGATTGGTTGGATCCACCTGGACGCTGGTGGCTCTGGCTCGTGCGTCTGCTACCTGTGTGAGCGTTGATTGCTCGAAGTTAGCGGCGCCTTTGACGGTAGCTACCAAATTGGGAATGAGGTCGGCGCGGCGCTGGTAGGCGCTCTGCACGTTGCCCCAGGCTTGTTCTACGGTAGTGTCTTTAGCGACAAAACCATTGTAAGTGCTACAACCGGAAAAAACGGCAATCAGGCCGAGAATGACTAATGCGAGGATGAGTACAGGTCTCATTGGCAAAAAGGATTTTGTTTTGAAGGATTTCCGTACCTCCCGATACGGGTTTCAATGATTGAAAAAGATTTTTGCAGCGGGAGCTGCGCTGTCTTTTGATGGAATTATAGTGCAAAGTCACGCCATCGTTTAGCTTCTGGCGCTCAATTTCTGCAAACATCGGGAAATTGCGGACGAAATTTCGCTTTTCAGGTTTTGAGTTTTTTTTAAACCCGCCACTAACTTCTCCATAAACATGGGAATCCCTCAGGTTTCGTTTGCCGCTGCATTCATCATTTCTAAAAACGTCCGCCTCAACAAAAGTAAATGCCCGACTTAGCAACTACATAAGAGGCAAAGGAACTTTGTGTCGCGAGACTCTAAACAGCCGCCATTTTTTTTAAAAAAAAATCGGGTATTAGAGGGATAGTTCATTTTTTAAAAACTGTCCGGTATAACTTTTCTCCACTAAGGCAACTGCCTCCGGCGTACCCTGACAGACTATTTCTCCGCCGCGACTGCCGCCTTCCGGACCGAGGTCAATGATCCAATCCGCCATTTTCACCACGTCTAAATTGTGTTCGATGACGAGGACGGTGTTGCCCTTTTTCACCAGTTTATCCAGCACGGCGAGGAGGTATCGGATGTCCTCGAAGTGCAGGCCTGTCGTCGGTTCGTCGAGGATGTACAGCGTGTTGCCGGTATCTTTTCTCGATAGCTCTTCGGCCAGTTTGACGCGTTGCGCCTCGCCTCCCGATAGCGTCGTAGCCTGCTGACCCAGAGTGATGTAGCCCAACCCCACGTCCCGGAGCGTCTTCAGCCGGCGGAAAATTTTGGGAACTGGTTCAAAGAAATTGGTAGCTTCCTCGACGGTCATGTTCAGCACGTCGTTGATGCTTCTGCCCTTGTACAGGATTTCCAAAGTCTCCCTGTTGTAGCGGCGACCTAAGCAGGTTTCGCACTCGACATAGACGTCAGGCAAAAAGTGCATTTCTATGGTGCGTTTGCCGCTGCCCTGACAGGTTTCACAGCGCCCGCCCTTCACGTTAAAACTAAACCGCCCGGGTTTGTAGCCCCTGATTTTTGATTCGGGCAAATTGGCAAACAGGCTCCTGATGTCGGAAAATACATTGGTGTAGGTCGCCGGATTGGAGCGAGGAGTGCGCCCGATTGGCGACTGGTCAATCTCGATGACCTTGTCGAGCAGGTCTATACCTTTGACCTCTTCATAAGGCAGGGGACGGTGCAGGCTCCTGTGAAAATGCTGCCTCAGAATGGGATACAGGGTTTCGTTGATGAGCGAGCTTTTGCCGCTGCCACTCACGCCCGTGACGCAGATGAAAGTTCCGAGTGGCAGGCGCAGGTTGACGTTTTTCAAATTGTTTCCCGTAGCATTCAACAGTTCCAGAAAATGGCCATTGCCAGGGCGCCGCTTTTTCGGCGTTTCAATTTTCCGGCGACCGTTCAGGTAGTCTGCCGTGAGAGTAGTCATTTTTGAAAAATGGCGGGGCGTCCCTTCTCCGACGAGTTTGCCGCCATGCTTACCGGCGCCGGGTCCAAGGTCGATGAGGTAATCGGCTGCCAGCATGATGTCCTTGTCATGTTCCACGACGAGGACGGTGTTGCCGATTTCGGTCAGTTCTTGTAGCGCCTCTATCAGGCGGTGGTTGTCCCGCTGGTGCAGTCCGATGCTGGGTTCGTCGAGGATATAGGTGATGCCTGTCAGTTGCGATCCGATTTGCGTGGCCAGCCGGATGCGCTGGCTTTCGCCGCCGGAAAGCGTGCGCGCCACCCGGTTGAGCGAGAGATAATCCAATCCCACATGCAGTAGGAAACCCAGGCGGAGGCGGATTTCTTTGAGGACGTCCTTGCCGATGGCCAGCTGGCGTTCTGACAAATGCTCGTCCAGTTCGTTCATCCAGTCGTACAGCGCCTGGATGTCCATTTCGGCCAATTCGGCGATATTTTTTTCGGCAATTTTAAAATGCAGGCTTTCGGTTTTCAGCCGCCGCCCCTTGCAGTCCGGGCAGATATCCACCGTCATAAACTCCTCCACCCACTGGCGCATCTTTTCGCTGGTGGTGTCCTCATACCAGTTTTTGAGCATGTTAATGATGCCCACCTGCGCCAGGTCATACACGTAGTCGCTGTAGGTATAGCCGCTGTTGCGCTGAATCGAACGATCTCCGCCATGCAAGATGATTTCGAGGGCCTCGGCGGGGATGTCCTTTACCGGCGTAGAAAAACTGAAGTTGTATTTTTTGGCGATGACCCGCAGTTGTTTGAAAGTGATAGTGTCCCTGACTTCTCCGAAGGGCGCGATTCCCTGCTCGTTGATACTTTTGGTATCGTCGGGGATGACCTTCGCCATGTCTATTGCGTTGAGCTGTCCGAGGCCGTTGCAGGTAGGGCAGGCGCCATAAGGCGAATTGAAAGAAAAAGTATTTGGGGAAGGCTCTTCGTAGCTGAGGCCGTTCTCCGCATCCATCAGGTGTTTGGAAAAAATGACGGGAACGGAAGCTCTCTCTGCGTCCTCTTCGAGCGGCGATGCTTTTACTCCATTCTCATGGGGGTTCGCTTTTATTTCTGAGCCAAGGCTCAAAACCATCACTAAGCCGTTTCCCATTTTCAGGGCGGTTTGCATGGAGGAAAAAATGCGGTCTTTGCGTTCGTCGGCGACAGTCAGCCTGTCCACTACGAGTTCGATGTCGTGGGTTTTGTAGCGGTCGAGCTGCATGCCCGGGGCGATGTCGAGGATTTCGCCGTCCACGCGCATTTTGGTGTAGCCCTGTTTGCGCATCTGGTCGAACAACTCTCTGTAATGCCCCTTGCGACCCCGGATGAGCGGGGCGAGTAGCAGAGCTTTTTGCCCGTGGAAGTGCTCCATGATGGCCTCCATCATCTGGCCTTCGTTATAGCGCTTCATCTTCTCGCCGCTGATGTAGGAGTAGGCTTCGCCGATGCGGGCAAAGAGCAGGCGCATGAAGTCGTACACCTCTGTAATGGTGCCGACGGTGGAGCGGGGATTCCGCCCCGTCGTCTTTTGCTCGATGGAAATGACCGGGCTGAGGCCGGTAATTTGCTCGACATCGGGGCGCTCCATTTCTCCTAAAAACTGGCGGGCGTAGGCGTTGAAAGTTTCCATGTACCGCCGCTGTCCTTCGGCGTAGATAGTGTCGAAAGCCAGAGAGGACTTGCCGCTCCCGCTGATGCCGGTGATGACGACGAGCTGATTGCGCGGAATGCGCAGGTGAATGTCTTTCAGGTTGTGTTCGCGGGCGCCAGTGACTTCAATGACCATTTCTGCCTGTTCGGTCGCATGGCTGCCGTTGGGTGATATATCTGACATGCTGAGATGTTACTTTTTTTTAAAAAAAATGGGACTGAATGAATGGAGGATGCGAAGTTAAGGAATCGCAGTTTCCATAGCGAAGGCTCTGTGAAAAACAGATGGAAGAAATGTTTGGTTGAGAGAAGCCCCCGACAGAAAACTTATCGGCGTCCGAGTCTGAACGTCGAGGCGAGCCTCTGCCATCGCGCCCCACGGGAGCCGCATTCCGAAGAATTCCCGACGCGTATTTATTCCTCTTCTTCTTTTTTGTGATGTCGGGGAAGCTTGCCATGAGACTCTTCCCATTCCCGGCGCTGAAGCTCGTTGTCGCGTTCATAAGCCCGGATGACTTCCTTCACTAAGCGGTGGCGCACGACGTCTTCGGCGGTGAGCCTCACCGTGGCGATACCTTCGATGTCCCCGAGGATGTCGATGGCTTTCCGCAGGCCGGAGCGGGTATTCATGGGCAGGTCTATCTGCGACAGATCGCCGGTCAGGATAGCCTTGGCGGAAGGTCCCAGACGGGTGAGGAACATTTTGATTTGGAGACTGGAAGTATTTTGCGCCTCGTCCAGAATGATAAAGGCATTGTCCAAAGTGCGCCCCCGCATGTAGGCCAAAGGCGCTATTTCGATGACCCTGGTTTCCATGAAATGCTTCAGCTTTTCTGCTGGAATCATATCGTCTAAAGCGTCGTACAGTGGGCGGAGGTAGGGGTCAATTTTTTCTTTCAAATCGCCGGGCAGATAACCTAAACTCTCGCCGGCCTCCACCGCCGGACGCGTGAGGATAATTTTTTTAACTAACCTGTTTTTTAAAGCCCGCACGGCGAGCGCTACGGCAGTATAGGTCTTTCCCGTACCGGCGGGACCGATGGCAAAGACCACGTCGTTTTCTTCAGAAGCAAGGACGAGTTTTCGCTGATTTTGGGTTTTAACGCGAATGACCCTCCCCTCAGTTCCATGCACCAGAATCTTACCTGTGCCTTCGCTCAGGTGAGCAGCGAAGGGATTGCTGCCATTGAGCAACAGTTCCTCCACCATGTGAATGGGAAGGGTTTTCCTTTGTTTCAGCAGGCGCACCATTTGCTCGAATTTGCCCTTGGCGGCCTGTGTATCTTTTTTTTCTCCCGTAAGTTTGAGGTTGCTGCCTCTTGCGGTGATTGAAATATCGGGGAAAGCCCGTCGCAGAAGATTTAGTTTGTTGTTGTTTTCTCCGTACAATTCGACGGGATCTACGCCTTCAATGGAAAGAATGATTTCGCTCAAGCAGATTTTATGATTTTGGCTCCGGCTGTAGCCTGCTTTTGAGAAGCCCTGCGGTATTTCGCCGGAGTGTGGTGATGAAAACTATTTTTGTGGCAAAATTATGCCTTTGCCCCCTAAATGGCTATGGAATCACCCAACTTGTTTGAGGAGCAAAAAGTTTCTCAGTTGGATTTCAACCGGGCAAATTTGATTTCTGCTAAACCATTTTAAAAACCAATAAGTTAAGGGAAACCGAAAATTTATACCCATGGAAAAATACCCCGGAGGAAAATCCAATTGAACTTAGACAGAAATTCTCAGGAGAGTTTTTGCTGATTTCCCACAAAGTTCTCAAATGTTATATCATGCAAATTGTCACTTTGACTACCGATTTAGGATTAGCAGACTACTACGTGGCCATGCTGAAAGGCGCTATGCTGAGGCGCAATCCCGGCCTCCAGATTATTGACATCAGCCACAAAGTGGAGCCTTACAACATTGTGCAGGGCGCCTTTATTTTAAAAAACTGTTTTCGCAGTTTCCCGGAAAACTCGATTCACATCATCACGGTGGATAACAGCGCTAAGGAGCGCTCTTTCATCGCATTCCGGCAGGAAGGACATTATTTTATCGGACCGGATAACGGCATTTTCTCGCTCATGTTCGAGAGCGTTTCAGAGGCCTGGCGACTGGAGCTCGACCAGGACGACCCATTCCCGCTCAAGGGAGTGTTAGCCAATGCCGCCGACCACCTGCTCAATAGAAAACCGATTTTTGAAATTGGCCTGCCGGCAGGAACCATCGAACAGCGTATTGCCCTGCAACCCGTCATCAGCGCTTCCCAAATCAGAGGCTCGGTCATTTACATAGACCACTATGAAAATGTGATAGTCAACATTCCCCCCAGCTTATTTGAAAAAGTTAGAAACGGGCGCAGGTTTGCCGTGTTTTTTAAACGGTACGACCCCGTCACTAAACTTTGTCGCCGCTACAGCGAAGTTGCCGTCGGCGAAACTCTGTGCCTGTTCAATTCGGCGGACTACCTTGAAATTGCCATCAACATGGGAAAAGCAGCCGGCATGTTCGGGTTGAAATTGGACGATATGGTGCAGGTTGATTTTTATTAAAAAAATGGCGGCCTGTGGGCGCTAAAATATTGAGAAAGAAGCCTTAAGGACTGGCATGGGGTTTTAAAATACCTTAACTTTGGAACGCAATTAAAAAACCCTTCAATTCGACTTCGTAAAAAAGGCTTAAATCTCCAGACGAAGTTTTCACTTAACATTTATGGAACCCTTCAAACAATTGCCCGGTCACTGCGTTAGTACGTGCTGGATATGGCAGTTAAAAAATTACTTTTAAAATGAAAATTAGGTATCGTTTAAAAAGGCTTTATGTAAAGCACGGAAAAAAGGCGCTGGCCATTTTCCTCGTTTATTTCGTGACCAAATGGACGATTACCATAATCTTCGGCGCTAAAATTATTGCCGCTGTCAAAGGCTGGCTCGACTAATCTGCCGGCTGTCTTCCCTCTTTTTTCTTCCTTCTCCAATTCCCAATGATTTTGTTCAGTATCGCTTATTTCTGATTTCCAGCGGAAGTCAGATACTTTTGCCGCCTTATTTTTTGAAACTATTTAGGCCGAAGTGGTTTTCCTGTAGTAGCTTCTCACAGGGAAATCATCTCCGAAAAAGAATCTCTATTGAATTTCAACTGAACCAGGGAACCCAAAATCTTTTATGCTAAAGCGTTTATCCTCGCCCTTAACTCCGATTTTCTTTACTGTTTTTCTGGATATGCTGGGAGTGGGAATCGTCATTCCCATCGTTCCCGTTCTGTTTTTTGGCGCAGACTCTGAATTTTTTTCACTGGAGGTTAGCAGGGAGTTTCGCTCGGTCATGTACGGCTTTCTGATAGCTTCCTTTCCCTTTATGCAGTTTTTTGGAGCGCCCATGCTGGGCTCTCTGTCCGACCGCTTTGGCAGGAAGCCCATGTTGATGGTTTCCCTGGCAGGCACGATGCTCGGCTATATGTTGTTCGCCGTGGCTCTGGGTTCAGGGAGCCTTTTGCTGTTATTTTTCAGCAGGATGCTACCCGGCTTTTTTGGCGGAAATATTTCGATTGTCTATTCCGCCATCGCCGATATCAGCGATGAAAAGAGTCGCCCCAAAAACTTCGGCTTAGTAGGTATGACCTTTGGTCTGGGATTTATCTTCGGCCCGACGATAGGGGGCATCTTAGCAGATAGCAGCATCATGCCCTGGTTCAATGCGGCTACTCCGTTCTGGTTTACCGCCGCTCTGACCTTTCTCAATATCCTTCAGGTAAATTTTCGATTCAGGGAAACTTCCAAAACCCGGCGGATGACTCCCCTCAATCCGCTACAGGGATTCCGCAACGTGGCAGGTTCTTTTAGGGAGCCTAATCTCAGGGTCATCTTTAGCGTGGTGCTGTTGTTTTCGCTGGGGTTCAGTTTTTTCACCCAATTTTTTTCGGTTTACCTCATCGAGAGTTTCAATTTTACGGAAAAGGATATCGGCTTCCTGTTCGGGTGGATTGGCCTGTTCATGGTGCTGACGCAGGGGCTGCTGGTGCGCCCCCTGAGCAAATTTGTGGCGCCCGGGAATATCATTCGCATTTCTACCTTAGTGCTCAGTCTGACCATTGCAGCGCTGCTCATCCCGGATGCCGTGTGGTGGTTTTACCTGCTCAACCCGCTGATTTCTATTTCGCAGGGGCTGACCTCCCCCAACCTGACGACAGTGGTCTCTACTCAGGCAGGCGCCGAGCGAATGGGAGAAATATTGGGAATCAACCAGTCTATGTTGTCTATGGGTCAGATAATTCCGCCCCTCTTAGCCGGATACCTGAACACGCTAAGCGGCGCTCTGCCGATTGTCGCCGCTTCGGTTTTTGTCTTTACAGGCTGGATTGCTTTTACTTTTATTTTTAAAAAAAAACCGAAAGGGAAGGAGGATAATTTTTCCCTTTGGCAAAGGGAAACTTCCGATAGTTGTACAGTCGGGAATGTTAATCGTTAAAGCTCTGCGTTGCAACTCGAAAAGACCTTTTTCAAAATCCTTTTTAAATAACTTTGCGGCTTCTTTTGGATTTCTTTTTTAAAAACAATTTGACCCGCCCTGCTCCTTAGATAATAGCGCCAAGAGAAGTGCGACCCTTTACAAAGTCGAATGAGGGCGGCCATCCTAAGACGATGAAAGAATTAGCAATTGATCTGAGCAAAGAACGTCCCCTGCCGGGAATCCTTCCCAAGCAGTTAGTTTACATTTTGAGGACTTACCTCAGCGGGGTGATATTTTTTTCAATTTTTCGTCTGATTCTATTGGTGCAGGAGTTCCATCAGTTGCACTATTTGCCAACGGAAAAAGGCGCCTGGTTAGTGATAAAGGCTTTTTTGATGGGGCTGCGATTTGATACGGTCGTCTCGGGCTATATCCTCACGCTTCCCTTTCTCCTTTTACTGGCAGATGCGCTGGCCGGCTGGGACAGCAGGTTGTTGAAGCGGATTGTTTTTGCGCTGGTTTGTGCGAGCTATATCTTCACCTTTTTTGTCTGTGCTGCGGACATTCCTTATTTCCACCATTTCTATTCCCGGATATCCATGTCGGCTTTGATTTCGGCCAACGGCGACAGCTCTACGATGCTCAGCGGGATGATTTTTCAGGAGTGGCGATTTTACTGGGTACTGCTTCCCTTCTTTATTATAGTGTGGTTGTTCGTGCGAAACAACAAACGCCTCTTAGCTATTTTGGATAAAAAAGAAGACTTCAGCTTCTCGACGACGCTCGGTTCGTTTTCCCTTTTTGCGCTGCTTCTGTTCATGGGTATTTGGGGACGCTTTTCGCTCCAGTCTCATCTCGATGCCGGAACGGCCTATTTTTCCGACTATGCCTTTACCAATATGCTGGGGCTGAATCCTGCCTTCACCTTCAGCCAGAGCTACCTCAGTTCGTTTGACAATACCAATATAGACGCTCATTTTATGGGAGATGGGGAGGCGATTCGCAACGTGCAGGATTATTTGGAAATACCTGCCGCTCAGGATTTCAATTCGCCTATTGCCCGGGAAGTTCTCTTTTTCGATACCTTGGCCGAAAAGCCCAATGTGGTGCTGGTCATCATGGAGAGCATGAGCTCCTATAAGATGGGTCGCTACGGAAATCCCAATCACCTGACGCCTTTTTTGGATAGTCTGGCAGAGCAGGGCTACGCCTTCGACAGCGTTTTCACCTCGGGCATACACACTTTTGCGGGGATTTATTCCAGCCTGTATTCGTATCCTGTCATCAAAAGACAGCACCCCATGATGGACATTGAGCCTCACGAGGGAATTGCGCCGACTTTGAAACAGAACGGCTATTCTACCATTTACTTTACCACCCACGATAAATTATACGACAATGTCGGCCCCTTCCTGCTGGCCAACGGATTTGACAGAGTCGTTTCAAAAGACGACTATCCGCCGGAGAGAATCCTCAGCGCTCTCGGTGTGCCCGACGACTACCTGTACGAACACGCCGTCGGCGATCTGAATGAACTGCACGAACAGGGAAAGCCCTTTTTCGCAGCGATTATGACGGGCAGCGACCACAGCCCTTTTATGATTCCAAAATATTACAAACCCAAAAGCGGGGAAGTCACCCATGCTGTCGTAGAATACGTGGACTGGTCTATCCGCAAATTTTTGCGCATAGCCGCTCAGCAGCCCTGGTTTGACAATACGCTATTCGTCTTTGTGGCGGATCACGGGGCCTCGATTGACAAGCGGTACGACGTGCCGCTCAGCTATCTCCATACCCCGTTGATTTTTTACGCTCCTTCATTGCTCGGCGCCCCCCGCCAGTTTGACCGCCTTGGCAGCCAGTCCGATATTTTCCCGACCGTTATGGGGATTCTGAAATACCCCTACGTGAACAACACATTTGGCATCGATCTTTTAAGGGAAAGACGACCCTTCGCCTGCGCTTTTGCCGACGATAAATTTGCAGTGCTGAACTCGGAGTACATGTATGTCGAGCGGGAAAACGGCATCACCTCGCTGTATAACTACCGTAGTGGAGACGTCAGGGATTACTCGAAGCAGTATCCCGAACTGGCTAAATCCATGAAAAAATTTGGGGAAAGCACCTTCCAGGCGACTCAGTGGTTGCACAAAAACGGCAAGACAGGGCGGCAATCCCTGTAAGTTTTGAGCGGCATCTTTTCTAAAGGCGCAGACCTTCCACCACCCTTTCTGCCAATAAATGACTCGTGCTTTGGGAAATTCTCGTCCGTTGTAGCGGCTGATCCCAGGCGTCGGCCATGGCCGCCCACACGTGGTAGTGCCCCATGGCGTCCCGCTCGCAATAGACCCCCAATGGAAAGTTGGTATTCCCGCCGAAGAATTGCAAAACCTTGCGCTCCACATTGGTGACGGCGGAAACTTCCCTGTGGTGTATTTCGCGGATTAGGCGACGGGTGGCCGTGTCGTTTTCGCAGCATCGGTAGGCGAGCACTCCCTGCGCCGGAGTAGTGACCACTTCGCGGGGATTCGTCGGCACGACCTCTAAGCCGGAAAGATCGGGCTGGAGGCGATCTAATTCGGCTGCGGATACCATGACGGCGTCGTAGTCCCCTCGTCTTAACTTTTCTAAGCGGGAGGGGATATCTTCTTCGGTATCCACCGGTTTGGCGTCTCTGCGGTAGTCGAGTAACTGCGCCTTTTGCAGAGGGGAAGAGACGCCGACCAAACCATTATCCTTTAGTTTAAAAAGCTGATTTTCAACAATGGATTCCTGGCGGATGAGCAACCAGTCAGCCGGGTCTAATCTGGCTGAAACGCCGGCAATCACTAATCCCTGCGGTTGTTCGGTGGGCAGATCCTTCATCACGTGGACGGTCATATCTATATCGCCCCGCAGCAGAGCTTCTTCGAGTTTTCTGCCGACTGCGGCATCGCTATTCTCCTGAGCCAAAGCGGCGTTTTTTCCGGGTCTGATAATGATTAACTCTGAGTCAATGCCCCCGGCGCTCAACTGGTCTTTTGCAAACCTGGCTCTCCAAATTGCGGACTCGTTGCTTTCTGTTCCTATTTTTATCCTTTTCAAAGCTTTGTTTTTTCGCAAAGGTAGTAGCGGCCAGTAGATTCGGGTCAGTATTTTGTAAAAAACTCAAAGGGGCTTTCACTGCTCCCGATTAAACGGAACAATTATCTTTGCGCCATGCAAATCGCAGCAAAAGAAATTGCCCACATACTTGGCGGTGTCCTGGAGGGAGACGGCGAAGTTTTAGTAAGCCGCCCTGGGAAAATCGAAGAAGGTGGAGCCGGTACGCTTACTTTTTTGTCCAACTCCCGCTATGAATCCTTCGCCTATTCTATTCCGGCGGCAGTTTTATTAGTTCCAAAAGATTTCAAACCTACCGCTCCAATAGCTGCTGCGGCCATGATTAGGGTGGACGACGTGTACGACGCCCTGCGGCAGTTGATGGAAAAATTTGATACCCAAAACCATAATCAGGGAAAAATATCAGAACAGGCCTGGGTGCATCAATCGGCAAAACTCGGAGAAAGCGTTTCGGTAGGAGTTTTTGCAGTAATTGAAGAAAATGTGACGATAGGCCAGGGAACGGTTATTTACCCGCAGGTTTTCATTGGCAGCCAGGTAGAGATAGGCGCTAACTGCATCATTTATCCGGGGGTCAGGATTTATCGCGATTGCAAAATTGGCGACAATTGTATCCTCCACAGCAATGTCGTTATCGGCAGCGACGGCTTCGGCTTTGTTCCCCAGCAAGATGGCAGCTATCTGAAACTCCCACAGGTGGGCAATGTGGTTTTGGAAAACGACGTAGAGGTCGGCGCCAATACTACCATAGACCGCGCTACAATGGGCAGCACCATTATCCGCCAGGGGGCTAAACTCGACAACTTAGTTATGGTCGCCCACAATGTCGAAGTGGGAGTTCATACGGTCATCGCTGCGCAGGCCGGTATTGCAGGCAGTACCAGAATAGGCCAGAACTGCCGCATCGGAGGGCAGGCAGGCTTTGTAGGACATATTAAAATTGCCGACAGGACGCAGGTACAGGCGCAAAGCGGCGTGGCCTCGTCCATCAGCGAAGAGGGGACGGCAGTTTATGGTTCCCCGGCATTGCCCTACAATGATTACCTTCGCTCTTACGCCATTTTCAAAAAACTACCTGATTTGTATAAAAAAATTACCGCCTTGGAAAAAAAACTGAAGGGTGAATAATAGATGGCGATGAGTCGCCCCTGCTTATAACATTTATTGCTCCATCAACAGAAAGCTCAATTATGAATCAGCACACCATAGCAAGTCTCGCCGCCATCAAAGGTATCGGCCTGCACACCGGGCACGAAGTCACCATGACTTTTCATCCCGCAGACGCCGGACATGGAATTGCGTTTAAGCGCATTGACCTTGAAGGCAAGCCCAATATTAAGGCAGATGTAAACTTCGTGACTTCCACCCTGCGCGGCACCACGCTCAGCCAGAGCGGCGCTCAGGTCAGCACGGTCGAGCACGTGCTATCCGCCCTGTTGGGGCTTTCCATTGACAATGTTTTGATAGAAATTGACGGGCCGGAAGTGCCTATCCTCGATGGTAGCGCCATTGAATTTGTCAAAGTCCTGAAAGCTGCCGGCCTGAAAAAACAGGACGAGCCGAGGGAATACCTTGAGATTACGGAGCCAATCAGCTATTTTGACGATGTGACCGGCACGGAATTACTGGCTCTGCCTTCAGAGCAGTTTCAGGTCACGACCATGATTGATTTTAATTCCAAAGTACTCGGCCAGCAATACGCCTCTTTGAAGGATATAAAAGATTTTGCGGCGGATATCGCTCCCAGCCGGACTTTCGTCTTCCTACACGAACTGGAGTACCTCGTCGATCACAACCTGATAAAAGGGGGAGACCTGAGCAATGCCATCGTAATTGTGGATCGGCTGATGAACCAACAGGAACTGGACGTTCTGGCTAAAAAACTGAACAAGCCCAGCGTAAAAATTGACAAAGAAGGCATTCTGAACACCACAGAATTATTTTTCAATAACGAGCCGGCGCGACATAAACTGCTCGACGTCATCGGCGACCTGGCCTTAGTGGGCAAACCCATCAAGGGTAAAATAGTCACCACAAAACCCGGACATACCGCCAACGTGGAACTGGCTAAACTTTTGAAAAAAGCCTATATTGAGCAGCGCCGCCTGAGAGGCGTTCCCAAATACGACCCCAACGAAGAACCCTATTTTACGGCATCGGACATTGCCAAATACCTGCCGCATCGGTATCCGTTCCTATTGGTAGATAAGATTATTGACCTTTCTGAAAACTACGTGGTGGGCGTCAAAAACATCACCTTCAACGAAGCTTTCTTTCAGGGACATTTTCCCGACAATCCCATCTTTCCCGGCGTGCTGCAATTAGAGGCGCTGGCGCAAACTGGCGGCATTCTGGCGCTTTCCAAAGTGGGAGACCCGGGGCAATGGGATACTTATTTTGTAAAAATTGACGGGGTAAAATTCAAACACAAAGTGGGGCCTGGAGATACCCTGTTGCTAAAAATGGAACTGACGGCGCCCATTCGCAGGGGACTAGTCCAGATGCACGGATCGGCCTACGTGGGCAATAAACTCGTTTCGGAAGGCGAACTGACAGCGCAGATTGTCCGGAGGGCGGAACCGCAATCCGAGAAAGTCTCCGTAGGCGGGGAGTCGGAATTAAATAGAAAATAAAAAGTAACTCTCTCGGATTTTCACAAAAAATCATTTGAAAATCGTACAATAAAAGGGAGCGTTCCAAGTTAAAAAGACGTTAAAATGAAATGAGAGAGGCTGGTACGAGCGACTTTCTTCGGAGATCAAATCCTTTTGACATTTTTACTTTTACCTTCATTCTGATAAGTTTATTTAAAACCATCTTCCATCCCCTGGATATGAAGACTATGCAGGTTGGCCTGACTATTATGTCTGATAAGCTGAAATCGGAAACGAGAACACCAATTTTAATTTTGTAAATTTTTTACATGAAAATTACTACTGAACAAGCTGCCGTCCAGCCCAACCTGAACGGAAATAGCCAACACATGAGGTACATCCACCCTGAAGCAAAAATCGGCCAGAATGTCGTCGTTGAGCCATTCACTACTATAGGAAAAGACGTCGTCATCGGCGATGATTGCTGGATTGGCTCTCACGTGACCATCATGGATGGAGCCAGGTTGGGCAAAGGGTGTAAGGTATTTCCCGGCGCCGTCGTAGGAGCGGTGCCCCAGGATCTCAAGTTTAAGGGCGAATACAGCTTAGTGGAACTGGGCGACAATGTCATCGTCAGAGAATACGTCACTCTGAACCGCGGCACCAAGGCCAGCCACCGCACGACGATTGGCTCCGGCACTTTGTTGATGGCTTATGTTCACGTAGCGCACGACTGTCATGTCGGAAAGAATTGCGTTCTCGCCAATGGCGTCACTCTCGCAGGCCATATTGAAATAGACGACTTTGCCATCTTAGGCGGTCTGACCGCCGTCCACCAGTTTGTCAAAATTGGCGCGCATACCTTTGTCGGAGGCGGCTCCTTAGTGCGAAAAGACGTGCCGCCCTTTGTGAAAGCCGCCCGCGAGCCGCTATCCTACGCAGGTATCAATTCGGTAGGCCTGCGCCGCAGAGGATTTACTTCCGACCAAATCCACGTCATTCAGGACGTCTTCCGGATTC
Source organism: uncultured Saprospiraceae bacterium (assembly GCA_964643005.1). Classification (GTDB taxonomy): domain Bacteria; phylum Bacteroidota; class Bacteroidia; order Chitinophagales; family Saprospiraceae; genus UBA6168. Next base: position 24,702 of record CAZXQI010000025.1, read on the forward strand.
TCTTTGTCAAAGGCTACAATACGACGCAGGCCATAGAAATCATTGAGACGGAAATTGACGCCACGCCAGAAAGAGATTATATCCTCGAATTTTTGCGCAAAGCCGACCGCGGCATCATGCGGGGCTTCCAGCAGATGAATTCCAGAAGATAAATTCAATGGGTATGAGGGGCGGATTTTAAATATTGTAACAGACTGCCCCTCCTTCCTTCTCTCGCTTCTCCTCTACCGACCATGCAAATCACGCTGCAACAGGTTTCAAAGCGATACCGCTATGAATGGATTTTTAAAAACATTGATTACCAATTCGATGAGGGGGGAAGGTACGCCATCACCGGCTCCAACGGCAGCGGTAAATCCACGCTGATGAAAATCCTATCCGGACATTTGACTCCCTCAAAGGGCAGCGTTGAGTTTAAAAAAAAGGACGGGAAAATAAAGCCCGACGAAGTGTACAGCCAACTGAGCTACGCTGCGCCATACATCGAACTGATTGAAGAACTGGCCCTGAAGGAGGCGGTGGATTTCCACCAAAGATTCAAACCTTTTTTGGAAGGACTAGACGCCCCGGAAGTGATTGATTTACTGGCTTTTCCCAAAGCTGCCCGGAAGCAGGTGCGCCATTTCTCCTCCGGCATGAAACAGCGCCTGAAACTCGCGCTGGCCTTTTGCTCTCAATCCTCCCTGCTGCTCCTCGACGAGCCTACCACCAATTTGGATAAACAGGGAGTGGACTGGTATCTCGGCCTGGCCGACCGCTTTTTAGAGCGGCGTACCGTGGTTGTCGCCTCCAACGTGGAGGTGGATTTTTCCTTCTGCTCAGACTTACTCCATATCCAGCAGTATAAATAAACGACCCCTCGCCGTTTTCTCCGCCCATTAAAAAAGAGCAGGCTTCAATTTTTTTCTACTTTAGAGCCTCCAAGCCCCGGAGAACATTTTCCTTTTAAAAAAATAAACAGGTAACCGCATGTCATCTAAACATTCAGGCGAAAAAAAATCGCTTCAACGCAGGGATTTTGTAAAAACCGCCGGCCTTGGCGTCGCCGGCTTTATGATCGTACCGCGCCATGTGCTCGGCAAAGGCTTCCGGGCGCCGAGCGATAAACTCAATATTGCAATCATTGGAGCGGGAGGCAGAGGCGAGTCCCATCGGAACGCTCTGAAAGACACCGAAAATTTCGTCGCCTTTTGCGATGTGGATGATTTGCGGGCAAAGAGTACCTACGAGATGTTCCCGGAGGTTCCGCATTTCAGGGATTACAGGAAAATGCTCGACCGCATGAGCAAATCCATTGACGCCTGCGTCATCGCCACGCCCGACCATACCCACGCCGTCATCGCGATGGCCTGCATGCAATTGGGTAAGCACGTCTATGTCGAGAAGCCCCTCACTCACAATATCTGGGAAGCCCGCGAGTTGCTCAAAGCAGCCAAAAGATATAAAGTCGTCACCCAGATGGGCAATCAGGGATCTTCCTTAGACTGCATCCGCGAAACCCAGGAATGGATACAATCCGGCGCTATCGGAGAGGTGACCCGCGCGCATGTATGGACCAACCGCCCCGTCTGGCCGCAGGGCGTGCCGACCCCCAAAGGCAGCGTCCCCGTCCCCGACAGTTTAGACTGGGATCTCTGGCAGGGACCCGCCGCCGAACGGCCTTACCATCCGGCCTACCTGCCCTTCAAATGGCGCGGCTGGTGGGAGTACGGCACCGGCGCTTTTGGCGATATGGGCTGCCACCTCGTGGATCCGGCCTACCGCGCCCTGAAACTCACCACACCGACTTCCGTCGAAGCCAGCGCCACCACCGTCTGGGTAGGCGATTTCGTCGAAGCCAACTACCCCGACAGTTGCCCGCCATCGAGCATGGTCAAAATGCGATTCCCTGAACGGGAGGGCATGCCCGCCTGCGAATTGTGGTGGTACGACGGCGGCATCCGCCCCATGCGACCCGAAGAACTCGGCCCCAACGAGCCATTCGGAAACTGGGACGGCGGCGTCCTCTTCGAAGGCTCTAAAGGAAAAATGCTCTGCGGCATTTACGGTGAAAATCCAACCCTCCTACCGACCGCCCGCATGAAAGACACCCCGGCGCCCAAACCCTGGCTCCAACGCGTCAAGGGCAGCCACCAGGCGATATGGGCAGAAGCCTGCAAGGGAAACGGAGAGCCTACCTCTCCCTTTGAATATGCCGTCCCCCTCACAGAAACCCTTCTGATTGGCAATTTAGCCGTCCGATGCTATGATTTCAAAAAACTCCAGGCCGGCAAAACCCCTGAATCCTGGGCGCCCTACGACTACCCCGGTCGCCTTCGCTTAGAATGGGACGCCGAAAATGGCATCGTGAAAAACTTCGACGAAGCCAACCAATTTGTGAAGAGAGAATATCGGGAAGGCTGGAGTCTGGGAGGATAGGCGACTGTTGGGTGAGATTGGGGAAGGGGTGGATATAGATCTCCGGGTTTGCCTTTGTCTCCTATATGCAGCTTATACATGTCGCCCTAATTTCCTGGTTTTACCCTCTTTCCCGATATATGCCTCATATTTCCCTATTCATATATGCCCTATCGGGTGGCGCATACGTATAAAGAGGGGGATAGCCTGTCGGCGCCCCCTCCTGCACTTTATTTTGTAAAAAGGTAAAAAGGATAAAGTCTAATGCGCCGCCCTGGCAAGGCGAAATCCAAAATCGGGGTCGCCACGCAATAAGCCTGTGATACTATCCAATGGGTCTGCCCAGTTCCGATGGGTGCAACGCTGGTTGGCCGGATTTCCTTGCCACGAGCCACCCCGAAACACCCTGTTAGCGCCGTAAGAAGGCCCGAAAGGGTTTTTCTGACCATCCTCATAGAAATCTTTCTCGTACCAGTCCCAGCACCATTCCCATACGTTTCCACTCATATCGTAAAGCCCCCAGTGGTTAGGCCGGTACGTCTTTACGGGAGCGGTGTATTCGAAGCCATCCTGCTTGCCACCATCATCATAATTTGCATAGAGATGCAGAGAATCCGGCGAGGAAGTACCGGCAAAAATTTCATCCGTACCGGCTCTTGCAGCGTATTCCCATTCCGCCTCGGTGGGCAGGCGGTAGCCCCGTTTTGCCCAGTCGGCTTCTGGCTGTCCATTTTTGCCTGTTAGATCGCCACTATAGACGCTATCTTCTTCCAGTTGCCGACTCAGCCAGTTTGCATACTGAATAGCGTCGTACCAGGAAGCATTGAACACAGGATGATTGCCGGTGATTGACCAGTACGATACGTCTATACCGTTTACCGCCCGATACAACCCGAACTGCCACCAGGTCGTTTCACTTTCCGCTAAGTAATAGTCGCCTAAGCTGACCCGGTGTAAGCGTTCATCGTCCGGACAATCCATATTAAGCGCCTGCTTTGGACTTTTGGGATCGCAGCCCATCTGAAAAGTACCGCCTTTGATGTGGATCATGTGTGGGTAGTAGCGTCGCTGGAGAAAACTGTTGTGCTCACTGTCTAAGTTTTTCAAAACATCCCGAAGTTGTTGGCGGCTGGGATTGGCGCCCAATTTCATAGAGATTTTTGAATCCCCTTTCATGACTAATGCCGTATCTAAGATGCCTCTCGCTCGTTCCGTCCTACCGGTTTCAGTGAACCAATAGACAATTTCGAAATAGGAGGAGAAGACTTCAGCCTGGGTTACTTCCAATCCTGCCGCCGTATTTATTTTTTCGAGCGCCATTTCGTAATCCATACCTAAGATGGCGGCATCGGCCTCCCCGAGGAGAGATTCCACAACCGGTTTGTTAGCCTGCCTGGCTTCCTCAAGTGCAGCTTGCGCTTCTTTGCGCAGGGAGCCTGCTCTCATTCTTGATGTTTCAGCCGCATGTTTTTCTCTTTCTACGCCGGTAGCGACTTCTTTCAATACAGCGTTCAGATCGGTGGCAATACCGGGGCAGAGAGGCAGGGCTGTTTCGCAGAAATTTCTGGCTTCGTTCCAGTCGCCTCCTGCCAGCGCCGCCCTGGCTTTTTCGAGCATTTTACCACAGAAAGCCGGATCGTCCTGCGCCGGCAGCAGTATGGGCAGCGCAAGCAATAGCGGGAGGAGATATTTTTTCATGGCGTTTAAGGCTGTTTAACTGGTGTTATGGAAATGCGGTAAGGTAAGTATTAATGCCGTTTTTCAGGCTGAGACAAAGATGTAATTTCCGGCGGGCTTTTCCGTAGCTTTTTTCAGGTTTTCGTAGTTTTTGCAGATAGCATTGGCAGGAGTCTGTGGGAAATCAAAAATCGGGGAAAAGGCGGCGGACGGGCGGCAGATCTTTCGCCCGATTGGGCGGCATGCTTTTTATATTTCCTACCTAATGGCGCAAATGGATGCTGTTGCTTTTTTCTACCGGTGTTTTGTACTTAAAGGCACAAACTGATTGCCTTTCATTTTGCCATCTTTATTTCGTCTTCTTAAAATCCCGTGAGGGATTACAGGTCGGTAGAAATTCGCACACATGTTCTATTAGTTTAAAGGCAAAAGACGGGAGCTTAGGCCTCTGGTTTTTGTCTCTCCAGGCTCTCCGAAGGAGGGGCTTTTGGTGTTCTTTGTGACAGCGTAAGCATTGATAATTAGAATCTTATAATTCAACGGCTTCAACATCTCCATCAAAACCAGGGGCAAGCATCCTCTTCCCCGGAGGGGGTCAGGGGTGGTCTCCAGTTATATGCCCCTCAGATGGCGCATGCATATAAAAAGGGATAGCCTGTCGGTATCCCCCTCGTGATTTATTTTGTAAAAAGGTAAAAAGGATAAGATCTAATGCGCCGCCTTGGCAAGGCGAAACCCCAAACCATAGCTTTTGAGGTTATCCCAGGGGAACCAGCTTTCCCGATTGGCGCAACGCAGGCTGGCTGGATCGCCGCCCAACGAGCTACCCAGGCTGACTGGGTCGCCGCCGCCCGAGCCACCCCGAAACACCCGCACACCGCTCTCAGAAGGCCCTATAGGGTTTTTCTGACCATCCTTATAGAAATCTTCCTCGTACCAATCCCAGCACCATTCACCTACATTTCCGCTCATATCGTAAAGCCCCCAGTGGTTAGGTCGGTATGTTTTTACGGGAGCGGTGTGTTCGAAGCCATCCTTTTTGCCATCATCATCATAATTTGTATAGACATACAAGGAATCAGGCGAGGAAGTACCGGCAAAAATTTCATCCGTACCGGCTCTTGCGGCGTATTCCCATTCCGCCTCGGTGGGCAGGCGGTAACCTCGCTTCGTCCAGTCGGCTTCCGGCCCTCTATCTTTGCCTCTTAGATCGCCACTATAGACGCTATCTTTTTCCAGTTGCCGACTCAGCCAGTTGGCATACTGAATAGCGTCGAACCAGGAAACATTGACTACAGGGTGTTCGCCGGTGGTCGGCCAGTTCGATTTACCTTTCCATACATCCTCGCCATTTGCTGCGCGATACAGTCCAAACTGCCACCAGGTCGTTTCACTTTCTGCGAGGTAGTAGTCGTCTAAGCTGACACTGTGCAGGCGTTCATTTTCCGGACAGGTCAAAGTTTCATATTCTCCGCCATCATTTTTATGTTTTATTCCCGCCTGCTCCAGACTGAGGGGATCGCAGCCCATCTGAAAAGTACCGCCTTTGATGGGTATCATGTAAGGGTAGTAGCGTCGCTGGAGAAAGTTGTAGTTGTCACTGTCTAAGTTTTGTAAAATATCCCGAAGCTGCTGACAACTGGGATTGGCGCCTAATTTCATAGAGATTTTTGATTCTCCTTTCATGACTAACGCCGTATCAAGGATACCTGTCGCCCGATCCGTCCTGTTGATTTCATTGAACCAATAGGCAATTTCGAAATAACGCAGATATAAACCATCCTGACTTAACTGTAAAGCATTGGCGCCATTGAGGTTTTTTAGGGCGAGTTCGTAATTCATCTTTAAAATGGAGGCATCGGCATTTTTAATGTACGACTCGAAGGCTCGCTGTCTGGCCTGAATGGCTTTATTGCGGGCGGCTTCGGCGTTTCGACGCTGAGCGTCTGCGCCTGCTTCCGCTCTTTTAGCCCGATTTGTTTGTTCTGCTATACTGTCGGCGGCTGCTTTCAGGACGCTGCTCAGTTCATCGCCGAGAGCAGGACAGACCGGCAGGGCGGTTTCGCAGTAGTCTCTGGCTTTGTTCCAGTCCGACACTGCCAATGCCGCTTTGGCCTTATCGAGCATTTTACCGCAGAAGGCAGGGTCGTTTTGCGCCGACAGCAGAACGGGCAGGACAAGCAGCAGCGTGAGAAGGTATCTTTTCATGGCAAAGCGGCTTAATTGCTTATACGCAGATAAGCCCGATAGCGCCTCTGTCCGCAAGAACGGTAAGAGGGAAGAATTTGATCTGTTTTTCATTTTAGTTCTTCCAGCATTTTCTTCACCTCCTGGTTATCCGGGACTAAATTCCGGGCTTCTTCGAGGATATCGCGGGCGATGTCAAAATCTTTCATTTCCTTCATGCGTTCGGCTGCGTCGAGGTATTTTTTCACCTCGATGTCTATGCGCTCTTTGAGAGCTTTTTCGGCAATATTGCGTTGGTCAGCAGCCTCTTGTTGATTCTTTTCTGCCACCTTGCGTTGTTGGGCAGCTTCCCTATAGCTCCATCCCGCAAAGAAGGCCAGGGTCAGAGCCAGTACCGAGAAGAGGATAGCCAGCCGGGTTCTCACCCTGGCCTGCTGTGCATTTTTCAGCGCCTGTGCGCGCTGAGCTTCGGCTTCTGCTTTGGCTTTTTCGGCCTGCTCCCGCATTTGGCGCTCATCTTCTGCCCGTTGTCGTTCTTCTTCCGCTTTTTGGCGCAATGCTTCTAATTCTGCCGCTTTTCTTAGCTCTGCTTTCCGCTCTGCTTCGAGGCGCTCTTCCTCCCTGCGTTTAGCCCTGGCTTTGAGTACGGCGGGCACGAGGGTGTCGTGACTGAGTTCGTAGGTGTAGCCGCCCTGTAAGCTCGGCTCGGCTCGCAGCAGGTGGCTGTCAACCAACCTGCGCAGCACCTCGGGTGAGACGTTATAAGTCCTGAGGATATATCCCTCGTAGAGGCTGAGGCGGCGCTCTTCCTCCTCTAAGATGAGACCCTCTTCCACTAATTGGCGGGCGGCAAGTTGCTGTTCCTCGTCGCCGACGGTGGCAATCTTTTCCATGTAGTAATTTTCGATGACGGCGTCGAGGTCGCCAATGTCGCCGGGACGGATGAGCGACAGCCCCTGCGCCGCCGCCTTCAACTCTAAGGAATGACAGACTATCTGCAACTGGCTGCTCTCGATTTTTTCCCTACCATCGTCGGTCAGGAATTGCAGGATATGTTCTAATGCTTTTTTATCGTAGCTGAAAGGCGCTGAAAAATAATCTCCTTCGAGCGCAGCGGGCTGTGTAATAGCAGCCTCGGCCTGTGTCCGGCTGAGGTTTCGCAACTCAAACCAGTTCTTACTAATGGTGGGCAGGTAGTCGGAGAGGTTGCCCAACAGGTGCATGCGATCCTGCCGAATGGCCGCTACTACCTTCAGGTTAAGCGGAGTTTCGAGCAGTCTTTGTTCCTCGTTGCTCAGCGGGCTTTCCTCTAATCCATAGAGGTCGAGTATATCCCAATAGCGCTGGGGCAGGCCGGCGTAGAGCGCCTCGGCAAGCTGCCTGCGAAAGGACAGCATCGCCTGAGCCGGGTAGGTGAACAGTTCCTCAAACTGGTCGAAAATGAGCAGGAGTCTGACCCTGACGGTTTGCCCGGAAGCGTAAGCGAGCAATTGCTGTACTTTCAATTCACGCCAGAGGCTTTCGTCGCTTTCGATTAATCGGTCGAGGAAAGTAGAGGTGGGAGGCCGTATGCTTCGCAGCGTCTCTACCGTCCGAACCAGAGGCATGACCTGTCCTTCGGCCGGAGCATTCTGGTCATAGGCGTTGAAGCGAATCCGCACGGGGAAGTATTCCTCCTCTTTTAGCATCAAAGGGATGACGCCGGCATTGAGCAGGGAGCTTTTGCCCATGCCAGATTTGGAGTAAACCACTGTGAGCTGCTCCTGTAGAATCAGCCGCGTCAGCGCTTCAACATCCCTGTCTCTGCCAAAGAAGAGGAGTTTCTGCCCTGTTTCGAATGGCTGGGCGCCGGGATAGCGGGGTTGTCCTGCGCTTTTTTTCATAGCTGTATGTTTAGTTGGCGCCATTGCCCGCGCAGATCGTCAATTGCGTCTATAAAAGATTTGCTGAGTTTAGTCGCCTCAATATCATAGTCGTCGCGCTTTAACAAACCGAGGGAGTACTGCTCCTCAAGGTCGGTATATCTGCCTTTCAGAAGAACGAATTTGCTGAGCAGATTTCGACCGGCCTCTCCGGTGTTAGTCAGCACTTTTTTTACGGTATCGTAAACATCCTGGAGGCGGCGCTCGGACAGCAATTCATTGAGGAGACTAAAAAACTGTTCATGGCTATTGTCATCGGGAGCCGCTTCGCCTGTCTCTGTGGGAAGTGGGCGCAGCAGACTTTCACCTTCTCGCTCGCAATGCTGTATGAGTTCATCGAGGAAGGCGGCGATGTCTTTTTCCACAAAGCGAATGACGTATTGCCCCTCGCAACTATCGAGATAGCCAGATTTCAGAGGCACTGCAAACCTTTGCACCTTCTGGTTTTCATCGGTTTGCCTCAGGATGCGCATGAACAGGTGGTCGTACCATTGGTCGAAGGGTATGCCTAAGAAGAGAAACTGCTCCGCTTTCAGGATGACATCCTTCAGGATGGGCGACATGCTGTTACCGGTAAAAATGGACTTGAGATAGTCGTAAAAATCATCGTATGTCAGCACTAATGAATTGCGGTCTTCGATATGTCCCAGCAGATTAAAGACGACGGGATAATCGGCGGCAGGCAGATTCTGATCTTCCCGATAAGGCTTATTTCGCACATAATTTTCGAAGCTGACAGAGTAGCCCTTAAAGGCGCGGCGCAGTTTGTCGTCGGGATTGAGGGACAACACCACGGGAACTCTGATGCGAACCAGCTTGCGCAGAATATTTTCGACCTGCTCGTTTGGCTGCTGGTAAAACTCCTTCACCTGCCGCAGGGGTGAAATTTCATTGTAGCCCGGCAACAGGTGAAACCAGCCGTTATCCTGAACCCGGATGTGGAGTTGGTCAGCCTGCCTGCGCAGGTATTCTGCAAGACGTTTTTCAGTGGAAGGCTGTCCCGGAAGCGTATAGATTTCCGGGCCAATGACGATGAGGCATTTTTGTCGTTTTATGCCGTCGAGGAGGTCTCCCCATTCGTACTCGCCCATTTCGGTAGAAGTAGGCCTGGGATTAATATCTGATGACATAGCGCTGAATTTTCATTTTTTTTAAATATATGTTGTCTATTCAAGGCAACATCAGAATCCGGGCAGTCGCCCAAATATAGTATTTGAATTTGCTTTTTTACGTATGGAAACAGGATTTTTATACCGGAAGAAAAGCGGAGAGCGCTATCTTAAACAGCGCAGGTAATGTCAATCTAGAGAAAGCGAAGTAAGCTAATAAATATCTATGCCTTTATATATGCGGTTTACTCATGTTGTATTGGAGTCCCGGAACTGCCTTGTTTCCCGATATAGCCCCCATATCCCCCAAGACCCCTTGTGAGGCCTTCGACACTAACGGAAATGAAAAAAGCCTCGCAGGAGCAATTCTTGCGAGGCTTTGGCTTTCAGCGGTCCGGACGGGACTCAAACCTGCGACCTTCCCGACGCAAGGTCGGGACATTCTAACCAGACTGAGCTACCGGAAATGAAAAAAGCCTCGCAGGATTTTACTCTTGCAAGGCTTTCGGCGGTCCGGACGGGACTCGAACCCGCGACCTCCTGCGTGACAGGCAGGCATTCTAACCAGACTGAACTACCGGACCTTTCTTTTAAAGCGGTCGCAAATGTATAATTGTTTTGTATCACAAGCAAACCCGATTGAAAAAAAATAAAAATTTCGGAACCGATTCGATAGACAGTTCATTGGTTTGCTAACTTTGTCAATGGCAAAAACATGCAGGATGCTGCTTTGGCGCTGTTTCAGCTTTAAACCGGCGTAGCACTAATAAACAGAACTATGGTCTTTTTGGAATTTGAGAAACCGTTGGAGAGTCTGTTTGAGCAATTGGAAAAGATCAAACAGGTGGGGGAGGAAGGAGATTTGGATGTGGCCCCGATGATTGAGGAGTTGGAGAATAAGATTAAGGCGAAACGCAAAGAAATCTACGGCAACCTCACTCCCTGGCAAAAAGTACAGCTTTCCCGACACCCGGAGCGGCCTTATACCCTTTTTTATATTGAGCAAATGTGCGGAAAGTTCATTGAACTTCACGGCGACCGCTACTTCGGCGACGACAAGGCAATCGTCGGAGGACTGGCGGAGATTGACGGTCATTCTGTGATGATTATAGGGCAGCAGAAGGGGACTAATACCAAAACGCGGCAGTACAGAAACTTCGGCATGGCCAATCCGGAGGGCTACCGCAAGGCCTTGCGACTAATGAAGATGGCCGAGCGATTTAAGTTTCCCGTGGTGACGCTGATTGATACTCCGGGCGCCTTTCCGGGTATCGAGGCGGAGGAGCGGGGGCAGGCGGAGGCCATTGCCCGCAACTTGTTTGAAATGGCTCAGTTGGAGGTGCCGATTATCTGCATCGTAATCGGCGAAGGCGCCTCCGGCGGAGCGATAGGCATTGGGCTGGGAGACAAAGTGTATATGTTGGAAAATACCTGGTACTCGGTCATCTCGCCGGAGTCCTGTTCTTCCATCCTCTGGCGAAGCTGGGATTACAAGGAGCAGGCTGCCGAAGCGCTCAAGCTTACCGCCGATGATATGCTTTCTTTTGGACTGATTGACGGAATCATCAAAGAACCGCTCGGCGGCGCTCATACGGCGCCGGAAGAAATGGCCGCCATTCTGAAAGAACACATACTAAAAGCGCTTTCCAAATTAGAGAAACTTACACCGGGCAAATTGATAGATGCCCGCATTAAAAAGTATAGTTCCATGGGCGTTTACGACCTCGTTCCCGTCGAAGCTGAAGAGCAGGAGGAGCAGAAGCCGTAAAGAGCAGAGGGCGATTTAGCATAGATTGAAATTGCCCGCCTTTGACTGGATTATCCTTTTTATACTTCAAACACTCCTCATTCATGCAATTATTTACTCAAATCCGAACCAGATTACACAACTCCTTATTGACCAAAGAAATGCTCTCTCACCAGACGCCCCACAGATCTGCGTCCCTGGAGAATGCCAAAACCGTCGGAATCCTGTTTGACGGCACTCAGTTAGAAGACAGAGAAGCGGTATTGAAATTTGCGGAGCAACAAAAAAGGGAGGGGAAAAAGCTCAGTTTACTGGCCTTCATAGACAATGATTTGAAAGATCAACAACTCGCCTTTCATTTTTTCAATCGCAGAGATTTAGATTTTGCCCTGCGCCCTAAGAGCCAGGACGCCATAAAATTCATGCAGCAACCCTTCGATATTTTGCTGAATCTGTCGAACGAGAGCATCGTGCCGCTCGATTACATTGCCGCACATTCCCACGCAGGCTTTCGGGCAGGCCCTCATACGGAGAAACTGTTTTGCTATGAGCTGATGATTGAACCTTCCGGTAAAAAAAACCTGAGCGACTTCCTGCGCCAGATCGCATTTTACCTGAATAAGATAAAGCCTGAATATGAAAAAGCAATTGTTTAGCGGAACGGGAGTCGCACTGGTCACTCCTTTTAATCAGAGCCGGGTGGATTACGAAGCCCTCGAACGCGTCATCGAACACGTCATTTCGGGGGGACTGGACTTTATCGTAATGCTCGGCTCCACCGGCGAGGCGATTATGCTGACCACGGCGGAGACCAAGGAAGTGTTTAGAGTTGCGCTCAGGACGGTCAATGGGCGGATACCCCTCGTTGCCGGCGCTATGGCGGCCAACAGCACGCTCCATCTGCTCGAAATGATGAAAGACTTTGACTTAGAAGGCTTCACTGCCATCATGTCCAGCAATCCCTCTTATGTAAAACCAACGCAGGAGGGAATTTTCCAGCACTACATGCAATTAGAGGCCGTTTCGCCTCTGCCTATTATCATATATAATGTGCCATCCCGCACCGCCTCCAACATCACTGCGGAGACAACGCTCCGTTTAGCGCGCGCCAGCAGGAAGTTTATTGCCGTCAAAGAAGCCTCCGGAAATTTGGTTCAGGTGATGCAGATTATTCAAAACCGACCCAAAGGCTTTCTCGTCCTCTCCGGCGACGATACCATTACCCTCCCGATATTGGGCTGCGGCGGCGATGGAGTGGTCTCCGTTATCGCCAATGCCCTGCCGCGGCAGTTTTCCGCCATGATTGACGCCGCTCTTTCAGGCGATTTTAAAAAGGCACAAAAGCTAAATGGAGATTTGCTCGACGTGCATCCCTGGCTGTACGTGGACGGCAACCCACCGGGCATCAAGGCGGCAATGCACATCCTCGGTCTCTGCAACAACGAACTGCGCCTGCCGCTCGTGCCCGTCCGCGACAGCACCTATCTGAGCCTTAAAAAAGAATTGGAGAAATTAGGGCTTATCCCTGTGGGAGGCGCCTGAAAGAATTCTTTCTAAAGATTGATTACCAGGGAGTTAGCCTCTTCCTTTTTTTATTTTTTTAAAAAAAGGGCGGACAGGGTTACTTCAATGTCAGTTGTGCGATGATTTCCTCCATGGCTACCATATCTTCCGGCGGCGTGAGCACGTTGACTAGTCCATTTGAAAAATCGTAAACCCAGCCGTGGAGGAACAACTCCTTGCCGTCTTTAGTGGCTTTCCGATAGACGGAGGTCATGCGCAATTTCCTGATTTGTCCGAGGACGTTCAATTCCACTAAGCGATTGAGGCGGTCGTGCTCGTCGGGAATAGCGTCTAATTCTTCCTGATGCAGGAGCGCAATGTCTTTGATGTTCGCCAGCCAGTTGTCCATGAGGCCGTAGGCGTTGTTGTGCAGGGCGGCCGTCACCCCTCCGCAACCGTAGTGACCGAATACGATGATGTGTTTAACATGCAGTATCTCCACTGCGAATTGCAGCACGGAAAGAAAGTTGAGGTCGGCGTGAGAAACGATATTGGCGATATTCCGATGGACGAATATATTCCCTAAATCACTTCCCAACACGACGGTAGGAGACACCCGGCTATCCGAACAGCCCAGCAGCAGCGCTACGGGATTCTGACCTTCCGTCATGTTGTTGAAATACTCGGGGTCGGAACCCTGTCTCTCCGCAGCCCAATTGCGGTTGTTTTTTAAAAACTCATAGATATTTTTCAATTAGAAGAACTTTAAAAGATTTGAAAAGAGCCATAGAAGCGCCCAAAGGTAGTTTTCTTCCAAAAGAATGGAGTTTTAAGCGGAGGAAATTCAATCCGATTTTGAAAATAGTTGAAGACGCCTTCTATTTATCAACGGGCAGTATAATTTCGATGCTTATTAGCATATTCGCACTATGGAAAAGATAGTCTTAAGAAGACTAAGCGAACA
>CAZXQI010000026.1:0-19568 GCA_964643005.1 uncultured Saprospiraceae bacterium
GATTTCGATGAAGCCAGTGAAAATTTACTAAAATACCTGTCATTATTTTGCTCGAAAATACCAACGGAGGCCATCTATTTCCTCCACGCCATCCCCAGGCAAAACCTCTTCAATATTTTTGTTGATGAAGACCTTGCATCGGCAGACCATGTAAAAGGAATAGACAGGGAATTAGTGAATCAGCTCAAATCCATAGTCTCCAACAATTTTTCTCCAACAGGAAAAATCAAAGTAAAAACAGAGATTGTGCAGGGAGATCCCCTCCAGGAATTATTAGAGACCGCCGACAAAATCGAATCTGACTTAGTCGTCATTGGCCAGAATACCAGCCAGAATCGCCACGGTATTTTAGGAAAAAACTTTGCGCGCCAGATATGGGGAAACGCGCTGATCGTGCCCGACAAATCCAAAATGTCGCTGAGGAGAATCTTAGTGCCGGTAGATTTCTCCACCAACTCGGCAGAGGCGCTGCGCGCCGCCATTTCTATTAGTAAAAATTTGGAAAAAAAGGCCGCCGTGTCTGTTCTTCACAACTACCAGTTGCCTCCAAATTTTAGCGCCTATCGCTACAACCACGAGCGGGTGATGGAAATGCTTCGCGAAGACAGGGAGAGCACGTTGAAAGCCTTTATCAACGACCACGTAGCGGAGGAAGATAGAAGCTTAGTGAAGCCTTTTTTACTGGGAGGCCTGCGAACCAGCGTGGGGAAGAGCATTCAGAGCTTTGCCGAAAAACGCCGCTACGACCTCATCGTCATGGGCGCCAAAGGGCACTCTAAAGTGGCGTTATTGCTGCTCGGCAGTGTGACAGAAAAGGTCATTTCACTCACTAAGCGCACGCCTGTTCTGATCGTCCGCTGAGCGTTTTAGCGGCGGCAAAGGCTTTCCCCAGGCGCTTTTCTCCTTCGGTGAAAATCCATCCGAATTCCCTTCGGATGTAGCTCGCAGTATTAAGCCGCTTTGACTTGCAAGTGGATGAATATCAAAAATCAAAGGAATTGTCAGAGTCGTCATTTTTTAAAGATAGTTGTTGGCAGGGTACTGAAAATCAATGCTCTTACTTATCTTGCTCGCTCCTGAAAAGCATCGCTATCAGCACTTTTGTCCAACAACTCAAAACGTAAAAACATGAAAGAATCCAAGGTAAAAATCGCAAGCGCATCGAAAGGTCCCATCTACCCTTTTAAAGTAGATCAGGCTTTGGCAGGGCTTGGGTTAGACGAGGCAGACGATGCAGTCTTAAAATATTTAGGCTACCTGCTCGGACACCTTCCCATCTCAAAGCTGAGTTTCGTCCACGTCATTCCCGCCATTTATTTATTCGACCAGCGAGACGGAGTGGAGGGACAAATGTTCGACACTTACGAATTGGGAAAAGACGTAACGACGAAGGTCGCTAAAAAAATTGCCGCCGAGATAACCAACCGCCACAAGGTTCAAGTAAATTTTGAGGTGAGAGACGGCAACCCGCTCGATGAACTCATCGAACAATCGGAGGTCTCCAAAGCGGATTTGGTGATTATCGGCAAAAACTCCAAAAGAGAAAACCACGGAATCCTGGCTCGGAACTTTGCGCGGAAAGCAACCTGCAACTCCCTGTTCGTGCCGGACAAAGTAAAATTATCCATGCGGAAGATTTTGGCGCCAATGGATTTCTCGCCCTACTCCTTAGAGGCGCTGCGCACCGCCATAGCTATCAGCAAGACTTACAAAATTCCGCCTAAAATCGTCGCGCTGCACATCTACCAAATGCCGGCTATCCCGGGATTCCTTTTGCGCAAAACCGAAGATGAAATGCGGCAGGTGCTCATCGAAGACCGCCAGGCTGCTTTCAAAGCCTTTTTCGATACTTATATTCCCAAAGAAGATCAGGACAAGATTGAGAGCGTCATCGTCGAGCAGTTGCACCCGGGAGTCGGAAATTACATCGTCGAATATGCTAATGAAAACAAAGTCGATCTGATTGTCTTGGGCGCCAAGGGGCATTCAAAAGTCGGGCTTCTATTGCTCGGCAGCGTCACCGAAAAAGTGTTGACGCTCACAAAAAAACAAGCGGTATTTGTCGTCAAACAATAGGCGGAAAATTCCAGCTCCGTAATAATCATACCGATAGGAGAAATTTCTTCGAAAGAGAATTTCTCGAAGAGTATTTCTACTAAATTTCCGCCGGAGCCGTCAGGGAATTATTTCTGACGGCTCTTTTATTTTTGGAAAAAGTCAATAAGCGCCATGATATTTATCAGCACGCCTGCCTTCTACGGACAATAGCTTTGCAAACCAGCTTAATCCACCAATTATGAAAATCTCAGACGATAGAATCTTGCGCGAGCTACAGGATGAATTCCATGAGGTATTCCCCTTCTTAAAAATCGAATTTTACAAGGCGGGGGATTCTGGAGAAGGCAGTTCTTTCAAATACCTGCGCCTCGACCCCAGCCTCAGGCTTGAATCCGTTCGCAAGGTTCACAGCTCCGGATTTTTAAAATTAGACTGTCACTTAACCGTGGAGGCGTTTGAGCAAACTGTTCGGAAAGTTTTCGGTTTACATGTACAGGTTTTCAGGAAGTCCTTCGGGCAGTGGATAGAGGCTCGCTCCGAAGATTCCTGGACGCTCAAAGAGCAAAACCTCCGGGGTATGCTTACTCAAAATCTGGCGCAACAGTAAGCGCTGTTCCTTCTGCCATTCGCCACTTCACCATTTAGATTCGCCATGAAAAAAATACTCTTCCCCACAGATTTTTCCGAAGCTGCCAGCAACGCCTTTCAATACGCCGTAGCCTTGGCATCCGAAATCGGCGCTAAGATCGATCTGGCGCACGTCTATTATCTGCCATTCGCCGACTCGACCAGCGTCTCCGCCGAGTACATGGCCGAAATGCTGGATGAAAAGGAAAAGGCCATCATCGAAAGGATGAAAACCTTCGCTGGCGAAGAAAATTTGGATTCTATCAACAAATTTTTGCCCATCTACGGCCTGCTCATACCGCCGGAAATCCTGAACATTGCCAAAAACAAGTACGATTTATTGGTCATGGGAACCAGAGGCGAGCACCACAGTCAGGTAGAAAAAATCATCGGTAGCGTGACAACCCATACTATCACCCACGCCCCCTGCCCCGTCCTCGCCATTCCTGGGGAGGCCCAATGGAAAGGCATCCGGCACATCGCCTACGCCACTAATTTTAATCCTAAGGACGATCAGGCCGTCGTCCAACTCATATCCTTTGCGGAGGAACTGGGCGCCAAAGTTCACTTCGTCCACATAGAAACTAAGGCGGACATCGGGAAGACCGCCGACTCCATCAGCTTAGAGAATTATCCTTACGACTTCACCGACTTCTTCATCATCAACAATCCATCGGTCATCGAGGGCATGGAACAATACCTGAAAGAAAAGGAAATCGAATTATTGGCGCTGTTCAGTCCTGAAAGAAGCTTGTGGGAAAGGCTCTTTCACAGCAGTTTCACCAAGAAGATGGCCTTCCATTCTAAAACTCCAATTCTGGTTTTAAAGGGATAAATCCTTTTTTTTAAAAAAAACTCAGGGAAAACCCTTTGGGGAAGAAAATCTACCCCAAACTTCTTCTCCACAGCCAGGCCATCTCCTCCATCCGTAAAAAAAAGAACCTCTGCCAGGGCATCAGGCGCCGACAGAGGTATGTTTTACACAGCTATTTAGATTTATCGGATAGCGGGAAACTAATTGACTAAGGCCAATTCCCGGTATGCATAGTTCAGCAGGTCGTAAGTAGTAAGGATGCCGACGAGCAGTCCGGCCTTGTCCACCACCGGTATGGCGCGGAACAAATTTTCCCGAAAATAGCCCGCTGCAATCATGATGTTATCATCGGGATTCAGTTTTGCTACCTGCTTAGTCATCACTTCGCGTACCAAAAGCGAGCGCAGAATAGCCTTGTTGTATTCTTCACTCTTTTCAGTTTTGAAGAGGGTGAAGCCATGTAAAATTTTGTGATAGTCAGTGTCGCTGATGATCCCCACCACCTTTCCCCCCTCTTCAATGACGGGGATGTGGTGGATTTTATTCATTTTAAAAATCTCGCCGACTCTGTCCATCGGGTCGTTTGGTCTGACAAAAAGAACGTTGCTTGTCATAACCTGACCTACGGTGACGGTTCTGTCAATCATGGCAAATTTATTTAGGTTAAAAAATATCTTTTCTTTCTCTACCGCTCATCGCAAACGCTCATTGGCTCTATTGCCATCATTCGTCGTAGCTGACCAAATCCACTTCGCGCTCTATGGGCGAGTTAAAGCTGTAAGCCAGTAAGTCGTGGCTGGTCAGGATGCCCACCAACTGCCCGTCTTCGACGATAGGCAACGCATGAAATTTGTTGGCTAAGAAGATATCCGCCGCTAAGCCGATGGTGTCTTCCGGGTCTAAGTGCAGAGGGTATTTTGTCATGATATCTTCTGCAAGAAGGGCTTCGGGAAGGTGCAGAGCTTCGCCGGCTTTCTCTTCCTCCACTGCCAGCACGTACATGACTTTGTGAAAATCCTCCCGACTGATGATGCCGAGTAGATTGCCGCTCTCGCCGGTAACGGGCAGATGGTGGAAGGGTCTTTGCTCAAAAATGTTGCGGACGACGATTAAAGGTTCGTGCAACTTCACCGTGACCAAATCGGTGGTCATAATGTTTTGGATGGGCAGATTCGGATTCATGTTCTTTATCTTTTGATGTGAGTCCTATGGAAGGGAATGATAAAACGGGCGTTTTATGCTCCGTCCTCACGGTTAATAATCATCTTTTTTGTATTCCAAAACTATCCTCCAAAAAGAGAGGGACGCATGATCATTCTCAATTTCTGAGTTGACTTTTATCACAAAAAGAATCAGTAACCCCCTGAATTTCAGGCTTTAGTAACTTTTCAGTTCAAATTGATTTAAATCAAAATCAAACGATGACAAAAATCATCAGGCAAAAGGTCTATCCTCTGGATATTGCACTCGATTTTTAAAAGTACCCATCCGGCGATGACTGGAAAGTCTGGAGTTCCGACTACGTTCTCTCCCATCGCTTCAAAAAATAGAAGTTATGAATATCCTGGCGCCTGTTTCGACGATTATGACTACGAAGGTTATTGCGCTCAGCCCGGATGACACCCTGGCTAAGGTTCGCGAGATATTTGAAAACCACAATATCAACCACATACCAGTTGTGCGCCACAGACAAATCATCGGCATCATAAGTAAAAGAGATTTCTACCACTTCCTGCACGGGTTCAAAGGCAATGACATGGAAAACTTCATTGACGAGACGAGGCTCCGCACCTGGAAGGCCGAAGAAATCATGACCGAAGGCCTGGCAAAAATTGACAGCAAAGAGCCTATTCGAAATTTAGTAGAGCTTTTCCTTATCAATAAATTTCACGCTGTGCCCATCGTGGATCACGACGAGTTGGTGGGTATCGTAACGACTTTCGATCTGATCAAACTGATCGCCGATGAGCCGGTTACCTTGGAAGATTATAAGCTGGCTAAATCTTAAAACCAGATAAAATCTTTTTGAAGCCTGCGCGTCTTCAACTGCCTTGGGGCGGCTATTGGCGCGCAGGTTCTGGCATTATACGCTGATTTAAAAACCTTGTTTAGTTTCTATTAACCATCAATAATGGCCCAAATTCAGGTACTTGGAGTAAGCGACGCCCCTAAAATGAGCATCCTGAGAGCCAATGTCATACAGGCTCTACAGGAAATGGGAGTTAACATCGTTGTGGAAACAATCAACGACGTTGACTTATTTATAAAGTATGAAATAGACGGAATCCCTGCTTTAGTGGTGAACGGTACAGTGGTGCTTCAGAAAGAAGTCTCGACAGTAGAAGACCTCAAAAATCTTTTGAAACCTCTCGTTCTTCCCAGGTCAAATTCTTTTGAAATGAAAAATATTATAGTGGCCACCGATTTTTCCGATGTGGCGCAGGACGCTTACAACTTTGCGCTCGAAATAACTGAGTTTCAGGGTGGGCAGTTGAAAGTCGTACATGTTTACCACCCGGAATACGATCCCCAAAATCCCTACATCGCCGAGCCGATTCTTTCCCTAAAAGAAATGACCGAGGAGAGGCTGTCTAATTTTGCAGCCACCCGAAACGGCAAGGTCGGCGAAAGAGCGCCGGCCAATGTCAGACAGGAGGTCGTCATCGGATTTCCGGTTGAAGAATTAGTCAAAGCATCCTCCGATCCGGATACCGATATGATCGTCATGGGCGCCACCGGCGAAAAGGGTCTTCTCGGTAAATTGTTTGGAACTGTCTCCACTAATGTCGCACAAAAGGCCAGCTGCCCGGTGCTGCTCGTTCCGAAAGGAGTCAAATTCGACGGCTTTAAAAACATCCTCTATGCCAGCAACTTCGAAAGCGCCTCTGAGGAAACGCTCAATCGCTTAGTGAGCTTCGCCAACTCCTTCCAGTCCAATGTCCACTTCGTTCACGTAAGCGATGAAGATAAAAGACAGGATTACAAGGCCGTAGAAAAGAAGCTGTTTGAAACCCTCTTTCACGAAGGCGAGCCTTCTTTCTCTTTTACGATGAGCAATGTCGAGGGTACTTCGGTAGTAGAAAGCCTCGACGAATATGCGCTCCGCCATCAAATTGACTTAGTCGTTTTAGTAAGCCCGCAACGCTCTTTCTGGGAGGGGCTTTTCCACAAGAGCGTAACCAAAGCTATGGCGCTCAACACCAAGTTCCCCATCATGGCGCTGCACAAGTGATGTCGGGATCTTCGATAGAAGGTCTCTGTACGAAAATTTGCGGGAAAAAGAGGCGTCCGGAGAATCACAAATATCCTTTCATCCAATAGGCAACGCAGCCTATCCATTCCTTAATCATCATTCCCCAGTTGCGGAAGCAGCCGGCGCTGGGGAGGAGCAGCCCCTGCGGCGACCAGTCGTTTTCTTCCGTCAAAAAGTCCGCACTGAAAGGGACGCTATCCACCCCCGCTTTTCGATAGCAGGCTTCCGCCCTGCGCATGTGCCAGGCAGAAGTGATGAGGAGACAACTCGCCTGCGGGTATTTTTCATCTAATATTTTTTTTGAAAAAATGGCATTCTCAAAAGTATTCCTCGCCTCCGGTTCGAGAATGATGTCTTCTTCGGGAACGCCGATGCGGAGCAGGAAATCCCGCGCCAAAACTGCCTCGCGCGGCCGCTCCTGCAAAACGGCGCTGGTTCCTCCCGTCAATAGCAGTTTTTTCACCCTGCCCGTCCGGTATAGCTCATAGGCGTTCAAAAAGCGGTTGGCAGAGTTGCTGAAATTCATCCTGTCGCTACGGGGCAGTATCTGACTGTTGGAATAGCCGCCCAGTAAAATCCCTATATCGTAAGGCTCCTCAATCTGGTCTGCTGTGATAGTTTTTACTTCCCAAAGTCGGACTATCTGATTGAAAATGAAGTGGTTGGAAAAAAATAGTATTAGAATAACTGCGGCTAACAGACTCTTCCGCTTGCGTGGAGGTTTTTTTGAAAAAAGAGAAAAGAGTAAAAGGCCGACTACCCAGTTGAGGGGCAGAATGAGAAAAGACAGGGCCTTTGACAGGATAAAAAACATACCTCGTTTGTAATTAAAAGGGGGCGCCGTTCACCAAATCATGCAGGAAATAGAGAAAAAGGGATGGTCTCAGAGCGATGGTAAAACAGAAGCCAAAGACTGCTCCCCAAAAGTGCGCCTGGTGGTCAATCCGTCCGCCTTCCTTTTTGCTGGCCCAACTGGAATAAACTAAGTATAAAATAGCCGCCACAAATGCGGGCATCGGAATAATGAAAAACAGCAACAACATAGACCAGGGATCGAAAAGCACGAAGGCCATCAAAACTCCCGACACGGCGCCAGAAGCCCCGACGCTTGAAAAACTGTAGTTGTCTTTGTGTTTAAAGTAGGTGGGCAAATCCCCAAAAATGCCGGAGAGCAGGTAGAGCAAAAGGAAATTCAGGCGGCCCATCGTCCCTCCAAAAAAATTCACGAAATAATGTTCTACTGCCGTGCCGAACTGGTACAGGACAAACATATTGATGAACAGGTGCATCATGCTGCCATGCAGAAAGACAGAAGTGAGCATCCGGTAGTACTCCTTGTTCCGCGACTCCAAATAGGGCGAATGCAGGAGTTTTAGAAACATATCCTGGTTGTTGAAAGCAGGCCAGGAAATCAGCACGGTGAGGCCAATGATGATGAGGGTTAGCGACATGGTCTATTCGTTGTGATAAGATTCTCCCCTCAGGATGGTCATGGCCCGGTAGAGTTGCTCCACAAAGAACAAGCGCGCCATCTGGTGGGAAAAGGTCATTTTTGATAGTGAAATTTGGAGGGAGGAAGCCTTGTAAATTTCTTCTGAAAATCCCCAGGCGCCCCCGATTAAGAAAACCAACCTCTTATGGCTGATCTGAAATTTTTGTTCTAAAAAGGAGGCAAACTCCATGGAGCTAAATTGCTTCCCTCTTTCGTCCAGCAAAATTAGAAAATCATCGCTGCTCAGTCTGGATAGTGCGATTTCTCCTTCTTTTATTTTCAGCTGCTCCGGCGGCAGGCTTCCGGCGTTTTTCACTTCCGGCAGCGTTACCGACTGATAAGACAGGTAATGCCCCAATCTTTTTTCATAAATTTTCATCCCCTCTTCGAGATAGGAAAAGGCAGTTTTCCCTGTCAGCCAAAGTTCAGTTTTCATTTCGGCGATTGTTTCTGACGGCGATAAAAGCCTTTCCAATAAAATCAACGATATCGCCGGCGAGCAGAGCCTCCTGCTGTAGTTCGCAAACAGCCAGGTCGCCCGCCAGGCCGTGCAGATAGACGCCCAGCAGGCAGGCTTCAAAGGGAGAATACCCCTGCGCCAAGAGGCCGGTCAGCATACCCGTCAACACGTCGCCGCTGCCGCCGGTGGCCATGCCCGGATTGCCGGTGCTGTTGAAATAGCAGGCGCCGTCCGGGCAGGCAATGGATGTGTTGGCGCCTTTTTGCAGAATGTAGAGGCCTAATTCCAGAGCCTTCCGGCGCTGAAGTTCATTGGCGGCGAACTGGTCGGAACTGGCGCCGAACATTCGCTCGAATTCCTTAGGATGCGGCGTGAGGATACTGTTCTTTGGTATCAGCTCAAAAAGCTGGGGATGCTTAGAGAGCAGGTTCAGCGCGTCGGCGTCGAGGACTAAGGGAGCATTGGCCCTTTTCAACAGTTCGGCTAAGCCGCGGGCAGTCAGTTCACTGGCGCCTATGCCGCAACCTATCCCAATGGAGCGATACTTCGACAAATCCTCTTTGACCCGGGTGACGGCAAACTGGTGCTCATCCACGCTGACCATGGCCTCGGGGAAGGCGATTTGCAGGATCTCGTAGGCGCATTTTGGAACGTGAACCGTCACTAAGCCGGCGCCGCTGCGCAGGCAAGCCCTCGCCGCCAGAATTGCGGCGCCTGCCTTTCCATAAGCGCCGGCCACCAGTAGGGCGTGGCCAAAAGTCCCCTTGTGGTCGAATTTCTTGCGGCGGCGGAGGATCGGATAGATCATCGCCTCGTCTAAGTAAAACCAGAGCGTCTTTTCTTTTTGGATAAACTCCTGATGAAGTCCTATGCTTTGAAAGATCCACTCTCCCACCCTATGGCTATTTTCTGCGAATAAAAAACCCAGTTTGGGCATTTCAAAACTAAAAGTATAGTCGGCCAAAATGCTCTGACCCTGAGTCGCTTGGTCGGCAAACATGCCCGAAGGAATATCTACCGACACCCTGGTAACTTCCTGCTTATTTAAAAATTCAATCAGCGAAGCCCAATAGCCACCCAGCGGTCGGCTCAAACCTGAACCGAAGATGGCGTCAATCAAAACGGCGCCTTCCGGCAGAGGCTTAAACTCGGCGCCTTCTTCCAATTCCAAAATCGGACAGTAGCGGTACTTTTTGATGTTTTTCAAATTATCCGCACAATCCTGACTTATGTTATTCCCTATTTTGAGAAATAAAACAGTCACATCATAAAAATTGCGGCTTAGAATGCTGGCGATGGCCAGGCCGTCTCCGCCATTATTGCCGGGGCCTGAATAGACGTAAACCTTTTTGTGCTTGTTGGGGAACTTTCTTTCAAACCACTGGCAAAAGATTCTCGACGCCCGCTCCATCAATTCAGTGGAAGGAATCGGTTCGCGCTCAATAGTGAATTGATCTAAGCGCCTGATTTGCTCTACATTAAATATTTTCATTGCACTAAGAAAAATGAAATCCAATGGCGTCCTTTAGGGCAAAAAACTACAGAGAATCCCTTTTGAGAAATCAGATTGAAAGTCATTTAAAATTATTTTGGAAAAACTTCAACAATACAAAATAACTGGAAACAGGCAAAAAAAGGTTTTTTTTACCAAAGAAAAATAGAATTTTGAATTGTTTGTCAAAGTCGGACATTCGGTCGCTTTCATTCCCATTAATGGTCGTCAGATTGCGGCAAAATGAAAACAGAAACATTAGCACTTTTCAATAAATGCAACGGATTACAACACTTTTCCCCGTCTTTCTTTTTCTTCTTCTTTTGCCCAAAACGACCCTGGCTACCCATATCGTAGGCGGCGAAATGACCTATACCTGCCTCGGCAACAGCAAATACGAAATCAGGCTGAGTGTTTTTAGGGATTGCTACCACGGCATCCCCTGGTTCGACGATCCCGCCCACATCGGCATTTATGACTATCAGGGAAATTTTATTCAGGAAATAATCGTGCACTTAGACCCGGCGCTCAACGATACGCTGAATCCCAGTCTGCTTGGAGAATGCTTTGCGACGCCTCCCGACGTATGTGTCAATACGACCACCTATACCACCGCCGCCATCTTGCCCTTCAGGCCGGGAGGATACCAAATCGTCTATCAGCGCTGCTGCCGGAACCATACCATCGCCAATATTTACAATCCCGAAGGCGTAGGAGCCACTTTCAGCATCGATATTGGTGAAGAGGCTTTGCTGGCCTGCAATAGCAGCCCTGTTTTCAACAACTGGCCTCCGCTTTACATTTGCGTCAACCAGCCCTTTTCCATTGACCAGTCCGCCTTAGACCCGGATGGCGATTCCCTGGTCTATCGGCTTTGCAATCCATTGGATGGAGCTTCCACAGACGACCCCATGCCTTTGTTGCCCTATCCACCGCCTTACGATACCGTCCCCTGGATCAATCCGCCCTACAATCTCGCCAACATGCTGAACGGCCTGCCGGGCGGCGTCCCAATGACCATTAATCCACACACCGGCCTGTTGGAAGGGACGCCCAATACCATCGGCCAGTTTGTCATCGGCATTTGTGTGGAGGAATACCGCAACGGCCAGCTGATTGGAACTAATAGAAGGGACTATCAGGTAAATGTGGGCGTCTGCTCCATCCTTACCGCCGCTTTCTTCGCACCCGAATTAGTTTGCGACACGCTTACCGTACTATTCGAAAACCAAAGCAACGGCGGCCATAATTTCCTCTGGAATTTTGGCGATCCGGGCAATCCGGACGCTAGCTCCAATTTATACAGCCCTCAATATACATTTCCCGATACCGGCATATACACTGTTACGCTTATCGTCGATCAGGGGATTAACTGCACCGATACTTTTTCGCAGCAAATACAATTTCTGCCCCACTCTCTCTTTGCCAGTTTCAGCATAGAAAATGTGGACTGCACCGACAGCCTGACCGTTCAGATAACGGATTCCTCCTTAGACACCTTCTCCACGATCGTCTCCTGGGAATGGGAACTGGTTCTCGCCACTTCGAGCGGGCCAAAAATATACAGCTCGACTCAGCAGCATCCCCAATTTGTTCTAAAGGAAACGGGAATAGCCACCCTGACCCTAAGGGTCGTTTCGGAAAACGGATGCTCGCAAACCTTAGAGCATAGCTTTCCTGCACTGTTCTTCAAAGATCCCGTTAAGCCGGATACGATTAGCTTCTGCATAGACGGGAGCGCCGTTCCGATCAACCCGGGCGGCGCATTACCCGGAGCGAGCTACCTCTGGCAACCGCCGGACTTCCTGGACGATCCGACCAGTCCCAACCCACATTCGACCCCCGACTCTACCATCACCTACACCGTCCTCATCAGCGACCCTTCCGGTGAATGCCAGATGGAAAAAACGGTGACGGTCATCGTTTCCCCCCAGGTCGAAGTCAGTCCGCACATTGACACGCTGCTCAGAGGGCAGTCCGTGCAAATATTCGCTACGGACAACCCCGACTATCAATACGTCTGGTCTCCCAGTCTCTGGCTCGACGCCGACGATATCCCCAATCCCGTTTCGACGCCTGAAAGCACTATTACATACTTTCTCCTCGTCGCCGACCAATACGGCTGCTACTACCAGGACGCCGTTCTGCTGGTCGTGACGACCATCTGCGACGAGCCTTATATTTTTATTCCCACCGGTTTCACGCCCAACGGAGACGGAAGGAACGACACCTTCAAAGTTATCGGCAACAACCTGGAGGAAGTCTATATCGCCGTTTACAATCGCTGGGGAGAAAAGGTCTTCGAATCTTCCGACGCCAATACCGGTTGGGACGGAACCTATAAAGGAAAACCGCTCCCACCGGACGCCTACGGCTATTACGTCAAAGTCAAATGCGAGGAGGGTTTGGAGTTTTTTAAAAAGGGAAACGTGACCTTGCTGAGGTAAAGGTAATGTATCGGGTCGGTGCGGAATTTCCCGATAAAAGTTCCCGCCCCCGGGAACGGGAAAGAAAGCATGTCGTCCCTTTGGGACGAAACGAGGGGCTGCCTTATGATAAGAAGGGTGGGAATCAATCAAAAATCCAATATCGTCCATCTTCTATCGCGTCAGTCCAGCCCGGCGCTCTCCCGGGATCCATTCTAACTGTGCTATAAGTCATAAGATATACGATTCAAGACATTAGAACATGTAAAATGTGAAGAGAAAGAGCTTACGAATTTCTACCGCCATGTAATCTCTGACGAGATTGAAAAACATCCCTGAAATCAAGGGGAAATCCCTGGAATCAATTGGAGAATCGGCGAAATCCGCAGGAAACAGTCCCGGGAATCGGCAGGGTTTTTTCTGATACCCCCCTAAACAAATTATTCCCATGATCAGTAAAACGCTGCGGTACTTACACCGGCGCCCTCTTTTGAATCTGTTGCTTCTTTCCCTCTACTTCCCATTAGTCGCACTGCCCCACGAACTGGTTGGCCAGGCCATCGGCAGGTTCGTCGAAAGTTATCTTACCTGGGAAAGCTACAACGCCATCACCCTGGGGATATTCGCGGCGATATTTTTTGCCTATATTTTTTGGCTGTACAGAAATGTGCGCGGCCATGCGCCTTTGAGGAATCTCATCGCTTTTTATCTGGCGGCGCTCCTGCTAATGACTATTGTTTGGTATAAGATGCTCATCGTCGTCAATATCGAGGCCATTCATTTCGTACAATACGCCATCTTTGCCCTGTTGCTGTTTCCGCTCGTCAGAAGATATGGAGAGACAATCGTTTGGATAGTTCTGGCGGGCGCCTTAGACGAAGCTTATCAGCATTTCCTGTTAGCACCGGTAAAATCTCATTATTTCGATTTCAACGACGTGGTCATCAATCTGTTGGGCGGCGTTTATGGCCTGCTGTTGGCGCGCTCCGTACAGCCGCAATTTATACTGCCGCCCCGCTATCGGTTTTGGCGCTCGCCCGCTTTCTATGCTGTGATGGCGATGGCGGGATTTGTCGCCATTTCGCTAAGGCAGGGCTGGCTATTTATGCACGCTTCTGCCAATGGGGTCGCCGCTCAATGGTCCTTCATTCGGGTGGAGCAGCAGGGCTTCTGGACAACCGTTCATCCAAATATTACCTTTCATGCGATTCAGCCGATGGAGGGACTGATTATCATAGGATGTTTGTGTTTGTTTTTCTCCGGTCTGGCCATTGAGACTCAGGCTGCTTTGGAGAAGCGGTCATTGGCAGAAAGTGCTAATTCCCTGTTTATTTCCCCCTGATTTTCTATGCTGCCATTCCGACAAACTCACATATTTCCGGGAAGAACAGGTTGAATTCCCTTTCTAAGTCGGGGTAATTTTCTTCCAGGCTGCTCAGAGCATCGTCGAAGAATTCGGGATGGCTGCTGCGCAACTTCAGTCTGCTGAAGGTAAAGTTCAGTCCTGCCGGCGTGCTGTAGCGCATCAGCCAGT
The DNA here is from genome assembly GCA_964643005.1 of uncultured Saprospiraceae bacterium. Classification (GTDB taxonomy): domain Bacteria; phylum Bacteroidota; class Bacteroidia; order Chitinophagales; family Saprospiraceae; genus UBA6168. The sequence goes on from CAZXQI010000026.1 coordinate 14,157, forward strand.
CGTCGGCAACCATCAGGGGCAGGCGCTGCCGGAGGAAGTCGGGCATCAGTTGTACATGCGCCAATAAAATCTGATAGGCGTCTTTGGTAAAATCCCGCAAATTGGAATTGGAATATCGCTCCCAGTTTTTGGCCAAAATATAATCGTGGAAGACGTCGAGAAGGACAGGGGAATATTTGCCGTGCTTCGGTCTAAGTCTGGCGGTACTCTGCCGGACAAAGGCATGTTGGTCTGTAAAAGTATCTATCTTTCGATGCAGGCGCACGCCCTCCTGGATGGGTTCCGGCAGCGCGGCGACTCCTTTGTTAGAGAGAAAATCGCCGAGGAAATTGCCGACGATCAGGTTTTCGTCGTTGTCGGAGAGGTAAATATGTGCGAGAAAATTCATCCTGAAAAGCAACAGACTGCTGCGAAAAATGTTGTTGTCGGCTCAGAGTGCGGTCAGGTTTTTGAAAAAAAAATCCATTTCGGGTAATACCTGCGCTTCAATGAAAGCCCGGCAGCCATTCCGGAAAAATTACAGTCCACAGAAATCCTCATTGCGCCGTCAACGCCATCAGGCTTCCGCCCAACAAATTGAAAATTATCCGATAAATACAAGTTTCCCTGACGCCATTCCCTGCGGAAAATTATCTTTGCGCCCGTTTTCAAAAAACGGTTTTTATCGCCCGGGGAGTTCCCTGCGCTCAGAATTGAATTTTTAAACTCATTTTAAAAATAAAAAATGGCTCTACAAGCAGGCATCGTCGGCCTACCCAATGTCGGAAAATCAACCCTATTCAATGCGTTGACCTCTGCGAAAGCGCTGGCAGCCAACTACCCCTTCGCCACTAAAGACCCCAACGTCGGCATCATCACCGTGCCCGATTCAAGGCTGGAAAAGCTGAACGAATTAGTGCATACCAAATCCCTCATCCACACCGCCATCGAAATCGTGGACATCGCCGGCCTCATCAAAGGAGCGAGCAAGGGCGAGGGTCTGGGCAATCAGTTTCTGGCCAATATTCGCGAGGTGGACGCTATCATCCACGTAGTGCGCTGCTTCGAGGATGACAATGTGGTTCACGTGGACGGCGCCGTAGATCCCGTTCGCGACAAGGAAGTCATAGATACGGAACTGATCCTCAAAGATTTAGAAACGGTAGAAAAGCGTTTAGACCGCCTGCGCAAAATGGCGAAGGGCGCCCGCAAAGAAGACCTCCTCGCCTTAGATTACGCCGAACAAATCATCGCCCACCTCAACGAGGGCAAACCGGCTCGCTCTCTCGACTTAGAAGGCGAAGCCGCCGACTTCCTCAACGAGCTATACCTGCTGACCGCCAAACCCATTCTCTACGTCTGCAATGTGGACGAGGCCTCCGTGCTCAATGGAAACGAACTGACCGCCCGCTTTAAAGAAGCCGTGAAAGGCGAGCCTGCCGAAGTGCTGCTCATCAGCGCCGAAATTGAATCGCAAATCGCCCAGATGGATACCCAGGAAGAGCGCATGGAGTTCTTAGAAATGATGGGATTGGAAGAACCAGGCGTCAACCGGCTCATCCGCTCCGCCTACAAGCTCCTGGATTTGATCACCTATTTCACCGTCGGCGAAAAGGAAATCCGAGCCTGGACCATCCGCCGCGGATGGAAGGCGCCCAAAGCCGCCAGCGTCATCCACACTGATTTTGAAAAGGGCTTCATCCGCGCCGAGGTCATCAAATACGACGACTACATCCATTACGGCTCCGAACCCGCCATCAAAGAAGCCGGAAAAATGAGCGTTGAAGGCAAAGAGTACGTGGTCCTTGACGGCGATTGCATGCACTTTAGGTTTAATGTTTAAAAATTAATCCGCTGAAATCTAAGGGAAACATTCCCGGAAAGAATCCATTAGGCGCTCGCTCGGAGTTCTTTCTAAGTTTGGTTTGAGATATTAGACGGCGTGGAACTTGGCTGGGGGAAAAACCAAGAATCTAATATCGTCTATCGCCAATCAAAAAAGGAAAAGGCTCCTTTCCACTCCCAAAGCCAATAGAAACCAAAATCAAAAATCGTCAATCTTATATCGTCAATCAGAAAAGGAAATGCTCCCGTCCATTCCAAAAACCAAAGGGATCAAAAATCATAAGTCCTCCCTGCGTTCTCCCGGCGTAGTTTGATGTAAGATATAAGCCAGGCGATTTGAGATGTTAGAATAAGTCAAACGTAAAAGGCGTGGCGCACGAATTTCTGGCCGGCATATAATCCCTGACGAGGCTGGATATTTTTTCCGTCGTAAATCATCAGCGGGAAATCAGGCGAGCGCTGCCGTCAGATTCCATTTCAAGCAAACAGCCCAGCTTATATAAATCAAACAGTTTCAGGCTCGGCGAGGAAGACCGCAATTGAGTCTCCATCCTTTTTTTAAAAAAAATAAAAAAAGTGGAGAGGGGAAGCGCCAATTTCCATTTCCTCATTTTCAAATAAAAATCCAATAAGCGGGTCTGCACGGGTTTGCCCTCTCGCCAGAGAGTGTAGAGATTCTCCAGACCCTGTTTAGTTTTTTCCAAAAATATATCCACCGGCTCTAAGCCGATATGCTCCAAAGGGTTGTCAATATGGAGGATGGGAATATGGCGCGCGGCCAGTTCTAAGCCGAAGAGCGTGTCCTCGTGGCCGTATTGTTTCAGGGATTCGTCAAACAGGATGTCGAGGAATATCTCTCTGGGAATCAGGAAGTTATTGGTCATGAAGCTATGGTAAGGCGACTGGCTTCGCCGCTCGGGAGCGCTTTGTTCCCTATTTCGACCGTATTTCCAGTGGAAGAACAAAGCGAGGTCGGCGGGAGGATCTGGAGCGTAGCAGCGTCCGCCGTACAACAAAGAACCGGTCTGGAGATGGGCGAGATATTTTTCAATGTAATCATCCCTGACAACAAAGCTGTCGCAGTCCATGAACAGCAGCCAGGGGAAGCGGGCAGCCCGGCCTAAGGCGTTGCGAATGGCGGAGCGACCGAGGTTTTGGGGCAGTTCGCAATAGACAATGTTTCCTGTTTTTTTTTCAAAAAAAGGGCGGTGTAGCTGTTTGAAATTTTCCTGGGAGCCATCGTCAAAGCAAAGGATTTCAAACTCCGTATCGGCAGCCCGGCATTGCAATTCTAAGGCCGTCGCCAATGGGCGAACATCAAAATTGTAAATGGGGATGAGGATAGAAAGCATGGCCGGCTGGTCGGATTGTGACAAAAAATACAACTGAAAGCAGAGGGAACTGTTACTTTTGCGTCCACAAAATTGCAAAAATTCATGTCCACAAAAAGAGAAATAGAAATACTGCTTCAAGACTCCAATATCCAACCCGCCCTAGTCCAAATCGCCGAGAAGGTTTTCAATCGCGAACGCATCACTCCCGAAGAGGGCGTTTTGCTGTTCGAGAAAGGCAGTCTGGGCTTCGTCGGCTCGCTGGCGAACTACATCAGAGAAGAGCGGCACGGCGACATCACCTATTTCAACCGCAACTTCCACATCGAACCGACCAACGTCTGCGTTTACGACTGCAAATTCTGTTCGTACTCCCGCGTGATTAAGAAAAGGGAAGAAGGCTGGGAATTCACTTTGGAAGAGATGATGGACATCGTCAAAAAATACGACGACGAGCCGGTGACGGAAGTCCACATCGTCGGGGGGGTGCTGCCGCAGTACGGCGTTGAATTGTACTCCGAACTTTTCAGAAGGATAAAAGCGCATCGCCCTTCGCTGCACGTCAAGGCGCTGACGCCGGTGGAATACCACTATATTTTTAAAATGGCGAAAATGAGCTACGAAGACGGGATGAAGTTGATGAAAGAGGCGGGTCTGGAATCCCTGCCCGGCGGCGGCGCCGAAATTTTCCACCCCGACATTCGCAGGCAGATAGCTCCAGACAAGTGTACCGGCGAGCAATGGTTACAAATCCACGAGGTCTGGCACAATCTGGGCATGCGCTCCAACGCCACCATGCTCTACGGGCATATCGAAGGCTTTGAGCACCGGATCCACCATTTGGAAGAGCTGCGGAAATTGCAGGATCGCACCGGCGGATTCCAGGCATTTATCCCGCTGAAGTTCCGCAATAAGAACAACCAGATGTCGCACGTCCCGGAATCCAGCGTGGTGGAAGACCTCCGCAATTACGCTATCAGCCGCATCTATCTCGACAACTTCGACCACCTGAAAGCCTATTGGCCGATGATCAGTCGGGAGATTGCCCAGTTGTCCTTAGCCTACGGCGTGGACGATATGGACGGCACGATTGACGACACCACCAAAATCTACTCTATGGCAGGTTCCGAAGAACAGGCGCCGGCCATGAGCACCCGGGAATTGGTCAACCTCATCCGGCACGTTGGCCGCCACCCCATCGAACGGGATACTCTGTACAACACGGTGCAGGATTATCAGGATGCAGTATTTGAAGACGAGCCGGTTTACACCGGATATAATTCCCAGCCGGCGGCAGGTTGATCGCTCCGACAAGGAAAAGAGCAATTTCTGCCATTTCAACAAAATCAGGGATGAAGTACAAAGTAACAGCAGTCAGCTATCTAAATACCAAACCGTTTTTATACGGCATTTTTCAAAGCGGAATCAGCGAGGAACTCGATTTAAGTTTGGATATCCCCTCTGATTGCGCCAGAAAGTTGGAATCTGGCGAAGCAGATATCGGCTTAGTTCCAGTGGCCGTCCTTCCGGAAATCTCCAATCCGCACATCATTTCCGATTACTGCATCGGGGCGGTGGGAACGGTCAAAACCGTCTGCCTGTTTAGCGAGGTTCCGCTCAACGAAATCACGCATCTATATCTCGACCACCACTCCCGCACTTCGGTGGAACTGACGAAAATCCTCTTAGAAGAATACTGGCGCCTCTCCCCTATCCTGATTCCCGCCACCCCGGGTTTTGAAAATAAAATGGGCGGCACGACGGCGGGACTGGTCATCGGCGACCGGGCTGTGGAGCAGAGGGGGCGCTTCCCCTTTATTTTCGATCTGGGGGAAGCCTGGATGGACTGGACCGGCCTGCCCTTCGTCTTTGCGGCCTGGGTGAGCAACCGGCCTCTACCCGAAGACTTTATCGCGCGTTTCAACAAGGCTCTGCAAACGGGTCTGGATCTGATTCCCCAGCTGATGTATATCCTGCCCTCGCCCCGCCCGGGCTTTGATTTACAGAAATATTTTACCGAAAATATCAGCTACCAGTTGGACGCTCCCAAGCGCAAGGCATTGGAATTGTTTTTACAAAAATTATCGGCGAAGGTAATGAGCTGATGAAGAGGTTCAGGCGGGGATGTACTACGCAGATGATTTTTGACGAAGGAGGGAATCAGCCCGAATTTATTTTGGAACTGAGCGCAGAGGGTTCCCACAAAATCTAAGGAACCTGAAAATCCGGTTTCATTCAAAGGGAATCAGCCCGAATT
>CAZXQI010000026.1:19668-37096 GCA_964643005.1 uncultured Saprospiraceae bacterium
GGGAATCAGCCCGAATTTATTTTGGAACAGGGCGCAGAGGATCCCCGCAAAATCTGAGGAACCAGAAAATCCGGTTTCACTCAAAGGCTTTGCTCTTCTCCTTTATTCTGTCCTCCATTTTCCGATAAATGCTTTCCGCCAGTTCCGGGTTTCGGCGCAGGATGGCTACGCAGGTATCGAAGTCCGTTTGGCTGACTCCGTGTATTTCCATGATCTGCCGGTAATAGAGGGTGGCGATAGAGTCTTTCTCCTCTCCGGTCAGATGGACGATGGCCGCCTCTGCCGATTGTACGTCTATCAGTACGCCGACCAGGGTTTCCCTGTCTATCGGCAGCCGCTCTTTTTCTTTACAGGCCGCGAGCGCGAGCAGGACGAGGATGGCAATGGAAATAAAACTCTTCATGTCGCTTTTTGATGTAGTGAATGCGATGGAGTCCCCGCGGATGATTTTCGACACAGGAGAAAATCAGTCGGAATTTACTTTGGGTTTTTTTCGCTGACTCTTTCCTTTTCAAAACTGCTTCGGAAAATAGTAGTCTTTGATTCTGCCATTTCCGGGTCTAAATTCTCCCCAGTTAGAGGCTCCGGATTCTATGCCGACGATCCCACAGGTGGGCAGGTTGTCAATGAAATTCCTTCGGAACGAGTTGACCACATCTGTAAAGGTAGGATTGTGACCAAAGAGAAAGACGGTCTGATAATCCTCCGGCAGCATAGTGATTAAGTCCAAGATGGCAGCAGTCGCCGCCTCGTAGATTTCATCTCGGATGAGGAAGTCTTCGCCCTCTATGCCAAATTCTGTTTTGAAAAAGCCAGCGGTCGTCAGCGCTCGCAGGGCGGGACTGGTCATCATGGCGTCAGGCGCCGCGCCGCTTTCCCTCAGCAGTTGGGCCATACGCCGGGCGTTGCGCAGCCCTCGCTCGTTGAGCGGACGGTCTATATCGCCGAGACCGGAATAGTCCCAACTCGATTTGGCGTGACGGATTAGATAGACAGTTTTCATGCGTTTATAATTTTCTTTTTTTCTAATTTTTGAAAAAAATTAGCTCTTTGAGGGTTGATTCCTTTTTAACAAAAAAAAAGAAAGCGCGGCAAAGCTAAGGGAGGCTTTGGAAAGGGCTGCAAAAGGAAGTCGGAACTTCGCACAATCCCTTAACTTTGTCCATTTAGCTCAACTGGTCGGGTTATCTCATCGGCTCGCTCATTTTTTTTAAAAGTATTTTCTGTGAATTTTCTGCTCAAAAATCTGGAACTGGAACTCGATGATTCGGAGCTGCTCATCGGCGAGAAGTTGTTGGACGAGGGGAAGCTCAGCCGGCTCTTCGAGAACGAGCGCCATCTCTGGATTGCCGAGGTAGATCAGTTTGAGGTAGAAATTCAAATCTCCCCATCGCGGGTCAGAGCCTGTTCCTGCGACTGCGATATTTTTCAAAAAGAAAAAATGTGCGGGCACGTGGTGGCGGCGCTGCTGGCGCTGCGGCGCAAGCTGACCGAAAAGCCCGCTCCCAAATCTCGAGGCGCCGCCAAGCCGGCTACTTCTTTTCAAAAGCTCACCATTAGTTCCGTGCTCAATTCTTTGGAAGGGGAAGAACTGATTGCTTTCGTGCGGCGCTATGCCCAGGCAAACCGAAATTTTGCGCTGGCGCTAAAAACGCATTTCGCCTCGAAAGTATATATCCCGAACATTCGGGATAAATACGCCCAGGTGCTGGATTCTGCGCTGCTCATTTTCAGAAAAAAAGACGGAAGAATCAATTCCATCGCCGCCCGTCAGTTGCTGAAGGTAGTGGAGGAATTGCTGGGACAGGCCGACGACGCTTTTGCACTGGAGCATTACGCTGAGTCCTGGGCTGCGCTGGCCGCCATTTTGGAAAAAATAATTCCTATATTGCGAAAGGCCGAAGCGGAATCGGCAGGTCTGCGCTCCGCTATTGAATCCATTTTTGAAAAAATAAGGCAGTTAATCGCCGCGCCGCTCCCGCCGGATTTGCAGCAGGAGATATGGGAGTTTCTGTCGTCCGAATTCTTTCGTCCCGCCTATCGAATCAACGAACTCGTCGGGCTTTTTCCGGAACTGCTGCTCGCGCTCGCCAAGGATGCCGAAAGGACGGAACTGCTATTGGAATCCATCGAACTCGAATTGGCCAAGCCGCAACTCGCCGAGGTTCTCAGGCAGGAGCTATTAAAAATAAAAATCCTGCTGCTGGAAAAGCCCGCCCTGGCGGCAGAGGCTCAGGCTTTTACTTTGGACTGCCTCTCCCAGCCCGAAAAAATGGAACAGGTTCTCCGAACCGCCGAGGCCAAAAAGTTGCTGCCAAAAATCCAGCCTCTCATCGAAAAGGCGCTCCGCTTTGCCGGGGACGCGGAGCTAAAGGCCAGATTAGAAGAGGCCCTCCTCCTGATTGCACAGCAGGAGGGCAATCCGCAGGTCGTCGTGGCGCTCTCCAAAAAGCAGTTGATCGAGACGGGCGATATACAGTTTTTTGAAAAATGTAAGGTGCATTTTAAAGGAGACTGGCCGACTTTCGTGCAACAGTTGCTGGCAGAACTGATTCAGGAGCCGGGTTTCTCCGACAATATCCGGACGATTGCCGGCATCCTGGCCCGTGAGAAGCGCTTAGACGATTTGATGGAACTTCTGCAAAACAGGCAATCGCTCGACTTGCTGATGGACTACGATGCTTTCCTGCTCAAAAGCCATCGGGAACAGGCGTTCAAATTGTACGACCAGCTTCTGAAGGCTTACCTCTCCGACCATCTGGGAGCCAGAGCTGCCAGATACTTCCATCAAGTGTTGAATCACCTACGGCAATCGGGCGCACCGGAATTGGCTGAAAGGCTCTTTCAATCTATCCGCAAGGTTTTTCCGAGAAAGAGCCTGACTTTTCGGGAAGGAGACGTCGAGTTTGTGGGGTTATGAGCCCTTTTTTTGTGGGGGAAGCCCGCTCTTTTGGCTTTGGTTTACGATATAGGATAGACGATTTGTGATTTTAGGCGGCGGGGAGCTGAGGCTGGGAAGAAATCAGAAATCGGGTGTCGTCCGTTTTCTTCCGTCTATCCATTTCGGCGCTCGCCTGGCGTCCCTTCTGGCTTTGATTGACGATATAAGATGGACGCTTTATGATTTTAGAATTTGTCAAATGATGTCTGGAAGAGGAAGAGATCAAAAGTCGTCTATCGTCCATATTTTACGCAACTAGCACAAAAAAAAGGGTGAGTTGTATCTTTTCAACTCACCTAAACAGTCTATGAGAAAACGTTGTGTAATCTTGGAATACCAGCGCTATTGCGTTCAGCTTGGCGCGGCTTGGTTTCCTGTAGATTTCTTTCGGACTGGGAGAAAATCAGCCCGAGTTTACTTTGGATTCGATGCGGATTTTTTTCTCCGAATTTTCCTATTGGAACAATCGCTTGTCAACCGCATTCCGTGTGACCGCAGCTTTTGCAGATGAGGCAGCCCTCTTTGTAGATGAGGCCGTCGGGGTCTCCACATTCGGGGCAGATTTCTTTGACGGCTTCTGTTCCATCGGGGACGAATTTTTTTAAAGCTCTGACTACGCCGGTCTTCCAAGTGTTGATGTGTTCCTGATCGACGTTGAGACCTGAAACCATGTTGATGACAAAGGGCAGGGGCATACCGTGGCGCAAGGCGCCGGAGATCAACTTGGCGTAATTCCAGTACTCTTTGTTAAAGGATCTGGAAAGGCCTTCCATGGTGACCTTATAGCCGTCTTTGTCTTCGAACTGGAAGTCGTAGCGATTGTGGCCAGCGGCGTCTTTTTCTTTGATGACCCAGCCATTCGTCACGTTCGGCGGGAGGATAAAAATATCTTCCACGCGTCCCGTAAAGATTTCGTAGGGTCTGCCGTCCAGCAGTCCGACGAAGGCCATCCATTTTTCGTGGTTATTTTGGAAGCGCACGATTTCAGCCTCTAAGCGCTTGGGGCGCTTCGGGGCGAAGGTGGTGGCAAAGGTCGGCGCGATAGCAGCGGGCTTGTCTTCCTGTTTCTTCTCTTTTTCTTCCGTAGCGACGAGGACGCCGGAGCGCGAGCCGTCCCGATAAATCGTGCAGCCTTTGCAACCCGATTCCCAGGCCGTTTTGTAGATCTCCTTCACTAAGTCAACAGAAGTATCGTTGGGGATATTGACGGTGACGCTGATGCTGTGATCCACCCATTTCTGGATGGCGCCCTGCATTTTCACCTTTTGCACCCAGTCAACGTCGTTGGCCGTGGCTAAGTGGTAGGGAGATTTTTCCACCAGCCGGCTCAATTCCTCCGAACTCATCCGATCCACTGCTTTCCTATCGTAACCATTGGTTTCTAGCCAAGTGAGGAATTTGTGGTGGAATACATTGTACTCTTCCCAGTGGTCGCCTACTTCGTCAACGAAAGAGACCTTCACTTCTTTGTCGTTGGGATTCACCTTGCGCCGGCGCTTGTAGGCGATCATGAAGGCGGGTTCAATTCCGGAGGTTGTCTGGGACATGAGGCTGGTAGTGCCCGTGGGCGCAATGGTCAGCAGGGCGATATTCCTGCGGCCGTAGCGTATCATGTCCTCGTACAACTCAGGGTCTGCCTCGCAGAGGCGGTTGATGAAGGGATTTTTCGCCTCCCTGACGGCGTCGTAGATTTTGAAATGACCTCTCTCTTTCGCCATCGTTACCGACGAGCGGTAAGCATTGATAGCTAAGGTCCGATGGACTTTTACCGAAAATTCCAGGGCTTCGTCGCTGCCATAGCGGAAGCCGAGCGCGGCCAGCATATCGCCTTCGGCGGTGATGCCGACGCCGGTGCGACGACCTTCCTCGCAGGTTTTGCGGATTTTCTGCCAGAGGCGGTACTCCGTGTTTTTGATCTCCTGCGGTTCGGGGTCGTTTTCTATTTTTTCTAATATCCTGTCAATCTTCTCCAGCTCCAGGTCAATGATGTCGTCCATCATGCGCATGGCTAACCGGACGTGCTCCGCAAATTTTTCAAAATTAAATCTGGCATTTTGGGTAAAAGGCTCTTCCACGTAGCTGTACAGGTTGATGGCCAGGAGGCGGCAGCTGTCGTAGGGGCAAAGCGGAATTTCGCCGCAGGGGTTGGTGGAAATGGTGCGATAGCCCAAATCCGCATAGCAATCAGGCACAGATTCGCGGATGATGGTATCCCAGAAAAGGATGCCAGGCTCCGCCGACCTCCAGGCGTTGTAAATGATCTTACCCCAGAGCCTGGAAGCGTCTATGCCCTTTTTGAATTTGGTGTGTTGGGCGTCCACGGGATATTGCTGGACGTATTCTTCTCCCGACAATGCAGCGCGCATAAAGGCGTCGTCTATGCGGACGGAGACGTTGGCGCCCGTCACCCTGCCGGCTTCCATTTTGGCGTTGATAAAGTCCTCGGCATCGGGATGCTTAATCGAAACGGACAACATCAGCGCCCCTCTGCGACCATCCTGAGCCACCTCTCTGGTGCTATTGGAGTAGCGCTCCATGAAAGGCACGAGGCCGGTAGAACTCAGGGCGCTATTGAGTACAGCGCTGCCCTTGGGCCGGATATGAGAAAGGTCGTGCCCTACCCCGCCCCTGCGCTTCATGAGCTGAACTTGTTCCTCATCGGCTCTGATGATACCGCCGTAGGAATCGGCCTCATTGCCGATGACAAAGCAGTTAGACAGGGACGAAACCTGATGGTTGTTGCCGATGCCCGACATAGGACCGCCCTGGGGAATGATGTATTTAAAATCTTTTAGTAACTCCAATAATTTCTTCATCGGAACGGCATTGGGGTAATGCTGCTCAATCCGGAACAACTCAGAGGCAATTCGCCGGTGCATGTCTTCGGGCGTCTTCTCGTAAATATTGCCCGCTGAATCCTTCAGCGCATACTTGTTGACCCATACATTGGCGGCCAGCTCATCTCCCTTGAAGTATTTGGTGGACGCCTGTAAAGCCTCCTGATAAGAATAAACTGTGGGTTTTGCCGCTTTTCTCACTTTGGGGGGATTTACTTTTAACTCTAAAGTCTCCATGATTTTGAAATGCCTTAAATAGATTAATAGGTAGTTAAAAAAAAATGGTTCGCTGCCCGCTGAGTATTCATCATAGTCTTCCTTCCTTCACTTGGATAAAGTCGAAAAGTAAGCCGTCAAGATTTGCTACAGGCCTCGACACATCTCAGTTGGAAAACATCCTGATGTGAAGAGACCTGTAGAGTTTTCTATGGTATCGGTAAGGTAAATAAGCTACTGAATTAAATGCAGTATTAGATAAGCTTAGCCTCCCGTCGTACAGTTTCTGGTCTCTATTGAAGAGGGATTTTTAATAAAATTTAATAAAATCCTAATTTTAAAACTCAAAATCGAGTATTTGGAACGTAGCTCTCAACAGTTCGTGAACTTGTCAGCACGAAATTAATGCAAACGGGCATTTAATGCACTTCGAGTTTTCCACAAAATGTGGAAAACTTGTCTATTTCATTGAGAACCAAAGCTAAAGATTTTTTCAACAGTTTTCTTAATTGTGGAAAACTGTTGGAGACGCAAAAAAGAAAGTATAACTAAATAAGTTACAGCTCTATCCAAGTCCCCAAGCTAAGGCATTGAAAATCAATAAAAGACCCAGAGTAAAAGGAGAAATACGCAGAAAAGTCAGAGCAAAGGGAAATTTAAAATAAATTTTTTCTCATAAAATACCAGCCCAGGCCGACGCTGAAGATAAAGGATAAAATGAGGATGACAAAAAACGCGTAGGGCGTCTCGGTGTCGAAGGGCATGTCCACGTTCATGCCGATGAAAGAGGCGACTCCGGTGGGCACCATCAGGATGATCGTGATGGTAGTGAGCCGTTTGATGGTGTGGTCGAGGTTGTTGGAAATAATAGAGCCGTAGGCCTCCATCGTGCCGTTGAGGATATTGGCGTACATGTTTGCCATCTGGTGTGCCTGGCTGTTGTCGATAATGATGTCCTCGAAGAGGTCGGTCTTTTCCTCGTCGTCGCCGAGCTGTAGAAAATCCGTCCGCTTCATTTTCATCTTGAGCAGCTCGTTGTCGCTGAGCGCCGACACGAAATAGACGAGGCTCTTTTCAATGCTCAGCAAAAACTTCAGCTCTTTATTTCTGCTGCTGTAGTACAGCTCGTTTTCTATCAGGTTTCGCTTCTGGTTCAACTGCTTCAGGCAGTTCAAAAAGCGGAAAACCGTCTGTTCCATCATCTGGAGGACAAATAACCGCTCGTTGGAGGGGTCAAAATTCTTCACCCTATTTTCCAAAAATAAATTCAGAATGGGGTTTTCGTGCGGGGTGATGGTGATGACGTGATCCACCGTCAGAATAATTCCCAAGGGGGCGGTGATAAAAATCGCGTCATTTTCGTCCTCAAAAGGATTCAAAATCGGCGTGCTGAGGATGATGACTTTCTTGTCCTCGTCCCTTTCGTAACGCGAGCGCTCGTCCATGTCGAGGGGGTCGGTCAAAAAGTCGAGGGGAATATCGAACTGCTGGGCGGCTTCTTCCAGCTCTTCGGGCGTAAAAGGCGGGGAAATATCAATCCAGCAGGATACTTCCGGCTCTGCAAGCTCCTTCACGCGACCCTGTTCCCGGATGTAGTATTTTACCATGCTGAAAAATGATTGTGAAAGTCATCAAAACGGCTTCGCGGTCAGTAGCCGGGAATCCAAAGAGAAGTCTGGCGGCGCTCCTCTTTTTTTAAGCGAGCGCAAACATACGATTTCCTGCTTTTTGGGCAAATCGGCAGAGCAGGTTTCAGCATTTCAGGCGATAGTATTTTTCCGAATTTCTTTTATAAAAAATTCATAAACGAGCAGATCTTCTACACGCGCCTTGCCCCAATGCGGCGGAAGGCCCTCTCGGATGCAGTAGTAGTCGGCGACGATATCGGCCTGTTGCTCTAAGTTAAAATCCCATAAAGACCCATTTTGATCCATACACTTTAAGAGAGCGGGAAGTCCGCCGTAGTTGTAGGCCTCTTTTGTCCTCTGGGCTTTCAGCGCCCTGGGAATGTACAAGCTGCCCATCTCGCGGTACTGCCAGACGTGAACCAACTCGTGGATGAACGTGGCGGGGCGAATCGGCCCCCAGGCATTGATGGTGAAGAAGCTCACATATATAATATGGTGTGAGCGGCAGGCAGCCCGGGCGGTTTCGTCCACCCGAATCCTGTCCAGTGGGAGGGCGTCGCCAAATACGCTTCGGGCGATTCGCCTCTCCTCATCGCTCAGGGGTCTCGATTTCCATTTCAAAAGATCTGCACAGGTTTCGTATAACTCTGGTATCAGCAGCAGGTCGAGCAGTAAAAACAGGCCTTCGATCGCCCGATGCGCCGAGACCGCCTGCCTGGCCTGCCAACGGGCGGGGTTCCCGGCTCCGACAACAATTTCCCAGAGCCGCCTCAGGCGTCGGGGAAATTCCAAAATGCCGCCGGCAATCCTGGAAACTAAAGAGCGAATTTTGAAGAGGAGCATGGCAATTTTAAAAACTGCAAAGATAAGCGCTGCAAAATTCAACTTCACCTTGGTATTAAAATACACTTTTATATCTTTGCCGCCGCTTCGGACGCTGAATAGCATCCAAAAAAGTTACTCAAACTTTTCTCTTTGAAAAAGGTAGTCTTTTTTAATTTTGAGAGAAAGAGCGCTAAAAATCCCTATTCTTTTATAAATTTGCAACTTTGTATTCATTAATTGAGTAAAATATATACTCATTCACTGTGATTGAGACGCTCATATCCTCCCGAACTCGTATCAAACTGCTGTTAAAATTCTTCCTCAACAGCAACACTACCGCCTATCTGCGTAGCCTGGAGAGCGAGTTCGGCGATTCCACCAACGCCATAAGATTAGAGCTAAACCGCTTAGAAGAAGCGGGCATGCTGACTTCTTTTTTGCGCGGAAATAAAAAAATGTTTCAGGCCAACACCGGCCATCCTCTTTTTCAGGAAATACACAGTATTCTAATAAAGACCATGGGATTAGACCAGGTCATTCAGACGGTCATCGAGCGCCTCGGCGCCGTAGAACAGGTCTTTCTGGTCGGCGAAATGGCCAGAGGAATTGACAACCAGGTCATTGACCTCGTATTCGTTGGGGATGTGGACAGAAAATACCTGCTCAATCTGATAGAAAGAGCGGAAGGATTAGTGAGGCGAAAAATTCGCTACCTCATTTATTCCAATGAGGAACTCAAACAAAATTCAACAGTCGAACCCGGAAGCGATTCCCTGCTCATCTGGTCTAAAGACTAAAAGCAGGCGAAGCGCTTTTCTGAATTAAAATTTAATTCACCATTTTTTTAACACCCAATGACAGTATGTTCAACGAACTGGTAAATAAAAAGAAAAAAATTTCGGTCATCGGCCTGGGCTATGTCGGCCTGCCCTTAGCGCTTGTTTTTGCAAAAAAATTCCGCGTCATAGGCTTCGACATCAACCAGAGCCGCGTGGAGATGATGAAAAACGGAATTGACCCCTCCAAAGAATTAGAGCCGGCAGCTTTTAATGGCTGCGACATTACTTTCACTGCCAATGCCGAGGACTTAAAGGAGGCTCACTTCCACATCGTAGCCGTTCCAACTCCCGTTGACAGCGCCAAAGTGCCCGACCTTGCGCCCGTTTTGAGCGCTTCCCGCACGGTCGGAAAAATCCTGAAAAAAGGAGATTACGTCGTCTTTGAATCTACGGTCTATCCGGGATGTACCGAAGAGGACTGCCTGCCCATCCTGGAAGAATTGTCCGGCCTGAAGCTGGGGAAGGATTTCAAATTGGGCTATTCGCCGGAGCGCATCAATCCAGGCGATAAGGAACACACTTTAGAGCAAATACTGAAAATAGTCTCCGGCAGCGACGCCGAAGCCTTAGAGGAAATTGCCGCCGTTTATGGATCCATCATACGGGCGGGCATTTTCAAGGCTTCCTCCATCAAGGTGGCGGAAGCTGCGAAAGTCATCGAGAATACCCAGCGGGATATCAATATCTCCCTGATGAACGAACTGTCCATGATCTTCGACATGATGGACATAGATACGAAAGAAGTGCTGGAAGCTGCAGGCACCAAGTGGAATTTCCTCAAGTTCGTTCCCGGCTTAGTCGGCGGGCACTGCATCGGCGTAGATCCCTACTATTTGGTGCATAAATCCAGGCAATTGGGCTACGAACCCAAGGTCATCCTCAGCGGTCGCAGCATCAACGACGGCATGCCCGCTCACATCGCCAAGCGCTTAGTTCAAAAACTCATCAAGCGGGGCAAATCGCCGCAGGAATCCAAGGTGCTGGTCATGGGCGTCACCTTCAAGGAAAACGTCGCCGACATCCGCAACTCCAAAGTAGCCGACCTGGTGAAGGAGTTGATGCAGTACTCCATCCACGTTCAATTGGTGGATCCCTATGCGTCGCCCAATGAATTTGCGCACGAGTACGGTCTGGCCCTGATGGACGAGCCATCCAAAGACTACGACGCCGTCATCGTCGCCGTCAACCACAGGGAATATGAGCAATACGACTTGTCGTACTTTAAATCACTGATGAAAAACGAACCTATCCTCATGGATCTCAAAGGCGTCTTCCAGCCTGCGGTAGTGAAACAGAATGGACTGGCCTACTGGAGGTTGTGATGAGTTATTGAAATTATAGAACGTCCATGTAAAGGCTCAGTCATCGGAAAAAAGAACTTAGGTCGCGGAAAAGTCCGCTAAGTTCCTTGCCCGATTGGGTCAAAAGGACTTAACAAAAAACGATATGGTCGGAAAGCAGCCGCCTAAACCGGAATTTGAAAATCATCTCCACGAGACGGAGAAGCGGTGGTTTGCGGTTTACACGCGATACAAAAGTGAAAAGGTCGTCAGCCAGTTTTTAAACCAGAAGGAAATTGAAAATTATTTGCCCCTGCAAAAAGTTGTGAGGCGATATACCCGAAAAATCAAGACGCACAATTTGCCGCTTATTCCCTGCTATATCTTTGTCAGGATCGTCAAAAAGGAATACGTGCCAGTGCTCGAGACGGAAAACGTCGTGAAGTTTCTTCGCTTTTCAAAAAATCTACTCTCCATCCCCGAAGAGGAAATCGACATCCTCCGGCGGGTGGTAGGAGACGGCGAGGAGGTGGAAGCCGAAGTCGGCGTCTATCATGAGGGAGACTTAGTCGAGGTGGTGGGCGGTAAGCTCACCGGCCTGAAGGGCAGATTAGTGGAAAAGCAGGGAAAAAAGCAAATGTTGATAGAACTGGAAAACGTGGGTTATACCCTTAGAATGAATATTGACGTCAGCCTCTTGCGGAAGGTCTAAGAGCACTCTACTTGAGCAGGGCTGAAAATTACTTCCTGTATTTTTTTCAGGATCATGTTTTTAATTTTCAAGCGCTCCCTTTCGGCGCGCTTCATAGCTGCAAAATTCTTCTTGATAGCGCCTCTGCGACTTATCAACGGCGAAGCCATTTTGTTTTTTGATTAGGCGTGGCGTTTCCCGCCTGCGATTTGCGCCTGTGGAGAAAATTTGCCCGAATTCACTCCTGCCTTAAGCGGATTTAAGCAAGTTGTTTTTTGAATATCCATCCTATATATAATAGACTTCTAAGTCGCAGCGAGCGGGAAGGGTTTCTCAGGCAACGCAGCAAGGTGGTTTGGCTGACGGGCTTGTCCGGCTCGGGCAAGAGTACCATTGCGGTACAGTTGGAGCGACGGCTGTTTGAAAGGGGGTATTTTGCGCAAGTATTAGACGGCGACAACATTCGGAGCGGCATCAACAGCAACCTGGGCTTCAGCCTGGAAGACCGTCGAGAAAATATCCGCCGGATCGCCGAGATCGCCAGGCTGTACTGCCAAAGCGGGGTCATCGCTATTTGCTCTTTTATCAGTCCCACGCGGGAAATTCGCTCTTTCGCCCGCGACATCATCGGAGAGGAGGATTTTGTGGAGGTCTTCATTCAGGCTTCTTTGGAGACCTGCGAGCAACGGGACGTCAAGGGGTTGTACGAAAAGGCCCGGCGAGGAGAAATCAAAGATTTTACGGGAATTCATTCGCCTTACGAGACGCCTGACGATCCCGCTTTGGTAATTGACACGGAGCGGGAGGATTTGCAGGCGTCCTGCGACCGGGTTTTCTCTTTCGTGGAAAAGCTTGTGGCTGGGGAATAGCTCCTGGGGGGCGTTTCCCGCAGGTGATTTGTGAGGAAGGATGAAATCAGCCCGGAATTATTTCGGACTTAAAGTTGATTTTTACGCAGATTTTAATAGATCTTTTTATACATGAACTATCGTCTTAACCATCTCAAAGAACTCGAATCAGAATCTATTTTCATCTTCCGGGAGGTGGCGGCGCAATTTGAAAATCCCGTTTTGCTGTTCTCCGGGGGAAAGGATTCTATTCTGATGTCCTATTTGGCCAAGAAGGCGTTTTATCCGGCGAGGATACCTTTTCCACTGCTGCATATCGATACGGGGCATAATTTCGAAGAGACCATTACTTATCGGGACTGGTGGGTGAAGGAACTGGGCGTCCGACTTATCGTCGGCTCGGTTCAGGAAGCCATCGATCGGGGATTAGTGGCAGAAGAGCGGGGCGCCAATGCCAGTCGGAATATGCTGCAAACCGCCGTGTTGCTCGAATCTTTGGAGAAAGGAAAATTCGATGCAGCTATGGGCGGCGCGCGCAGAGATGAAGAAAAGGCTCGCGCCAAAGAGCGGTTTTTCAGTCACCGCGACGAGTTTGGACAGTGGGATCCAAAGAACCAGCGGCCTGAACTCTGGAACCTGTTCAACGGGCGGAAACACTTCGGCGAGCACTTCCGGGTATTTCCCATCAGCAACTGGACGGAATTAGACGTCTGGCAATACCTCGCCATGGAAAAGGTTCCGCTACCCAGCCTGTATTTCGCCCACAGGAGGCGGGTGTTTGAGAGAGACGGTATCCTGCTGGCCGACTCGGAATTCATCGCCCGGCGACCGGAGAACGGCATCCGGGAACTGATGGTTCGCTGTCGCACCATCGGCGACGTGACCTGCACGGGCGTCTGGGAATCAGGCGCCAGCACCATCGAAGAAATCATCGCCGAAGTGGCCGCTTCCCGCAAAACGGAACGCGGGGGACGAGCCGACGACAAGCGCTCGGAAACGGCGATGGAAGACCGGAAAAAGCAGGGGTACTTTTAGCTCCTGACGGAAGCCTTTCCCACTGATTTTGGAGATTTCTTTTTGCAGGAAGAAATCAAAAATCTAATATCGCATGGCTTCTGTCGTCCATCCATCCCGGCGCTTATCTGGCGTCCATTCTAAGTTTGATTTAAGATATAAGCCAGGCGATTTGAGATATTAGAACAGGTCAGGGGGCGTTGCCCGCTGATGATTTGCGACCTGGGAGAAAATCAGTCCGAATTTATTTCGGACTTGCGGTGTTTTTTTATTTTTTTATAAAAAAGGAGTTTAGAGAAATAAATAATGACTTCTGATCTTTTGCGATTTACTACTGCCGGCTCCGTTGACGATGGAAAAAGCACTTTGATTGGGCGACTGCTGTACGACTCAAAATCAATTTTTGAGGATCAGTTTGACGCCATGAAAATCGCCACGGAGCGCCGGGGCGAGGAAGGTTTTAATCTGGCGCTGCTAACCGACGGTCTTCGCGCCGAACGAGAGCAGGGCATCACCATTGACGTGGCTTACCGCTACTTCTCGACGCCCCGCCGGAAGTTCATTATCGCGGACACTCCCGGGCATATCCAGTACACCCGGAATATGGTCACGGGCGCCTCTACTGCCAACGTGGCCTTAGTCCTGGTGGACGCCCGCCACGGAGTCATAGAGCAAACCCGCCGGCACGCCATCATCGCCAGCCTTTTGCAGATTCCGCACCTCGTCCTCTGCATCAATAAAATGGACTTAGTGGAGTACAGCCAGGAGGTGTACGACCAGATACAGCGCAGCTTTGAAAAGTTCGCCTCCAAACTCGATATCCGCGACCTGACTTTCGTTCCCATCTCCGCCCTGAACGGCGACAACGTCGTAGATCGCTCCCGAAACATGGACTGGTACGAAGGCCCTACCCTGCTCTACTACTTAGAAAATGTCCACATCGGCAGCGACCATAATTTTATAGACACCCGCTTCCCCGTGCAATTCGTCATCCGACCCAATACCGACGATTTCCACGATTATCGCGGCTACGCCGGTCGCGTCGCAGGCGGGGTCTTGAAAAAAGGCGACAAAGTCATGTTGCTCCCCAGCGGCTTCGCCTCGACCATCGAAAAAATTGACACCGCCGACGGCGAAATCACAGAGGCCTATCCGCCCATGTCCGTCACCCTGCTCCTCTCCGACGACTTAGACCTCAGCCGGGGCGATATGATCGTCAGGGAAAACAACGCCCCAGTCGTCACCCAGGACTTAGACCTCATGGTCTGCTGGTTCAACGAGCGCCCCCTGCAACTGCACAACAAATACGCCCTGCTGCATACCACCCAGTCTGTCCGATGTATCGTCCAGGATATCCAATACAAAATGGACGTCAATACGCTCCACCGCAATATGGAGGATAAAATCGTAGCCATGAACGACATCGCCCGCATTCGCATCCGATGCACCAAGGCTCTCTTCGTGGATCCCTACCGGAAAAACAGAATCACCGGAAGCGTTATTCTGGTGGATGAGGCGACGAATGAAACGGTTGCAGCGGGAATGATAACCGGCTGAGGGTTTGAGGATTTTTTTAATTTTTTTTTAGATTGCCGATTGCCGATTTTTGATCCCTTTGGCTTTGGGAATGGAATTAAGCTTTTCCTTTTTTGATTGACGATATAAGATAGGCGATTTTTGTTTTTGATTTCTATTGGTTTTGGGATGGAATGAAGTTTTCTCTTTTCTAATTGACGATATAAGATAGACAATTTAGGATATTAGAATATGCCAAATAAAAGGGGCAGAAATAAATCAAAAGTCCATCTTGGGTTCCTCCTTCCTTAAAAATTATCTGCGGGAAATAGCTCCCGCTAAGCAATAAAGAACAAATGCCCAAGCCCGCCATACAAATGGTTGACCTCAGGTCTCAGTACTCCCGCATCAAACAGGAAATTGATGCCGCAGTATTGAGTTGCATCTCTTCAACGCAGTACATCAACGGCCCTGCCGTAAGGGAATTCCAAAACGCACTCGAAGAGTACCTCGGAGTGAAGTGCGTCATTCCCTGCGCCAATGGAACCGATGCGCTTCAGATTGCGCTGATGGCGGCGAACCTGGAACGGGGAGATGAAGTCATCGTTCCATCCTTTACTTATGTAGCGACTGCGGAGGTCATAGCTTTGTTGGGGCTGAGGCCGGTCATGGTGGACGTGGATCCGGATACTTTCAATCTGACTGCTGATATCGTGGAGGAAGCCATCACGCCTAAGACAAGAGCCGTCGTGCCGGTGCATTTGTTTGGGCAAAGCGCAGATATGGAGGGGATCATGGCGGTGGCAGAAAAATACGGGCTGTTCGTCGTAGAAGACAATGCGCAGGCCATAGGAGCAGATTATACTTTTGGAAATGGAACAACTCGGAAAACGGGAACCATCGGGCATATCGGTTGTACGTCCTTTTTTCCGAGTAAAAACTTAGGCTGTTACGGCGACGGCGGAGCTTTGACGACCAATGACGAGCGCCTGGCTGCTCAATTGCGGATTATCGCCAATCATGGGCAGCAAAAGAAATATTACCACGACTTAGTGGGTGTCAACTCCCGATTAGATTCGATACAGGCCGCTATTTTGAAGGTGAAATTGCAGTACTTAGACGAGTATTCAGCTGCCAGGCAGCGTGCGGCTGCTTACTACGACCGGGCGCTGGGCGGGATTGAGGAGCTACAGACTCCCCGTAGAAGTCCTTCCTCTACGCATGTTTTCCATCAATATACGCTGCGGGTAAAGGATGGGCGGCGGGAAGCGCTACAACAATATTTGGCGGAACGGGGGATTCCAACGATGATCTACTATCCGCTTCCGCTGTATCAGCAGAAGGCATTTGCGCATTTTGTGCGGGAGGGGTTTTCTTTACCGGCGACGGAGGAGCTTTGCGGGGAGGTACTCTCTCTGCCAGTGCATACGGAGATGGAAGAGAAGCATTTGGCGAAAATCAGCGATTCAGTGCGGGAGTTTTTTGCTTTGGCTTTGCCCTCGTGACCTGGGTTCCCACAGATGACGCGTTTTTTTTTGTGAAAATAAATCAAATATCTAATATCGCCTGGACTCAGTCGTCCATCTATCCCGGCGCTCTCCGGGCGCCCATGCTGACTTTGATATAAGCTATAAGCCAGGCGATTTGAACCAGCAGATTTTTCTTTAATGAATTCAGGCGTTTTTGTGCATTCTTCTGCCATTGTCGAGGCGGGAGCTGAGATTGGGGAAGGGACTAAGATTTGGCATTTTTGCCATGTCATGCCGGGGGCGGTGATTGGAAGGGGCTGCAATCTGGGGCAGAATGTCTTTGTGGCCAACGGGGCGGTGCTGGGAAATAATGTCAAGGTGCAAAACAATGTCTCTATTTATGAGGGGGTGGTCTGCGAGGACGATGTATTTCTGGGGCCTTCTATGGTTTTTACGAATGTCTATAATCCCCGGAGCGCCGTCAATCGCAGGGGGTAATACATGAAAACGAGGGTCGGAAAGGGCGCCACTATCGGGGCTAATGCGACTATCGTCTGTGGATATCCTATTGGTTCCTTTGCTTTTATTGGAGCGGGGACTGTGGTGACTAAGGCGGTACCGGACTATGCTTTGGTGGTGGGGAATCCGGGGCGGCAGATTGGCTGGATGAGCGAACATGGGGAGCGGCTGCGGTTTGATAGCGCGGGGTTTGCGATATGTCCAGGCTCGGGGATGCGGTATTCTCTGGTAGAGGGGAAGGTTATCCTGGCAGCCGGGGGGCAGTAGTCTCCCGCAGATGATTGACGACGGAGGAGTATTTCATTCCGAATTCACTTCGCGCTTAATCTTTTCTTCCAATGAACTTCGCACTTATAGGGGCGGCGGGATATGTGGCGCCGAGGCATCTTCGAGCTATTCAGGAGACGGGGAATACTCTGCTGGCGGCTTATGATAAGAATGACTCGGTGGGAGTTCTGGATCAGTACTTTCCCGGGGCTGACTTTTTTACGGAATTTGAGCGCTTTGACAGGCATTTAGATAAGCTTAGGCGGGCGGGGACAGGACTGGATTATCTGAGCGTATGCTCGCCGAACTACCTCCACGACTCGCATATACGCTTTGGGCTGCGCATGGGGGCAAATGTCATTTGCGAAAAGCCCTTAGTGCTAAATCCCTGGAACCTGGATGCTCTGAAAGAGATGGAGCGGGAGACTGAAAAGAAAGTCTTTACCATTCTCCAACTGCGCCTCCACCCTGCCCTGCTGGCGCTGAGGGAAAAGATACTGACCGGCGCCGCAGGGAAGATTCACGACGTGAAACTGACC
>CAZXQI010000027.1:0-36897 GCA_964643005.1 uncultured Saprospiraceae bacterium
GTTGAGTCTTTTACAAATTAAATTCAGGATTCAGTAGAAGAAGTGACTGCTCTTTGCTTTTCCTGTTTAATTTTACCCGACAAAAATCAAAAAATAATGGCAAAAAGACCTTTGAGGGTAACGGGATTTACCCGCTTCGTTATAGTCATGCTCATTGTGGCGCCCATCGCCTACATCGCCGCCTCGTATTACAATGGCGAAGACGGGGTAGGGAATATCAAAAATCTACTCGGCATCGGTGAAAAGACAGAAAGTCCCATCAAAGCACAGGATGCGAACACTAAGGACATTTCATCTGAGCTGAAAATGCTCCGGGAAAAGAATCAAAAATTACAGGAAGACCTCGATCTGAAATCTAAAAGAATTGATGAGCTTTTTAAAGAAAACACCGAATTAAAAAGGGAATTACAAGGCCTTAAAAAGTCTAACTGACCAGTAAACAGCAATTAAATCCTAAGCAAATATGTTCGATTTTATTATCACAACAATTGTAAACGCCATCGCCGTCTGGTTAGGCGCCAAATTTCTAAAAGGAGTCCAAGTCACAGATTTTAGTCGCGCGCTCATTATCGGTCTGGTCGTGGCGCTGCTCAATGCTACTTTAGGTTCCATCTTAGAATTTTTAACAACTCCCCTTCGCTGGCTGACCCTGGGTCTGTTCAGCTTAGTCGTGGACGCCCTCATCCTGATGATTGCCGACTATTTTTTAAAAGGGCTTAAAATCAAAAGCTTCTGGTGGGCTTTGGCGCTGGCTGTAGTGGCGGCTGTCGTCAACTCGTTTATACACTATCTTTTTGGGGCTAATTGAAAACCAGAGAGCTTGTCAGCGAGGCGTTGCGCTAATCTGCATCTCTCGACGGTTGCGGAGTTTTAAATGGCGTAAACCATTGGCTCTCAATTTTCAGGTCATTGATATCAATTCAATAAAATTTAAAGGGCATGAATAGCTACGTAAAGCAACAGTTGAAATCCGGCGCATTCTTTTTCTTAATATACACTGTCGGCATGACCCTTTTCTTCTACTATTTAGGCGGCAGTTTTTTAAGAGCCTTAACACTCTCAATTATCGCCGGTTTACCGGCATCCGTGACTATAGTAGCGGTAAACTTTTACACCTCAGTTTCCAAAGGCGCTACTGATACATTTCCTGTAAAATTCGATGAAGGAGAGGAAGTGAAATTCAAGGCAGGCGCCATTCACACGGGAGAAAACAAGCCGGCTTCCGGTCAGCTCATTTTAACCGACAAAAGGCTCATTTTTAAATCAAGAAAAATCGAGACCAACAGGCAGGAGTTCGCTATCGAATTGGGAGAGATTTCAAAATCAGACACCTTTAAAACATTTTATTTTTTAGAAAATGGTCTAAGGATTTTCACTTCTAAGGGTAAGACGCTGGAATTTCTCACGAGGAAACCTCAGCGACTGTCGCAGCAATTCAGGTAGCATTTTCTGGCCAGGCTCTTATTGCTGCACAGACTTGTATGCAGGGTAAGGTAGATTCTGTTCTTCCAAATTCTGGTTCTCAGCGCCCGGCGATAGAATCCTCTCAAGGCTTTTTCCTGCGCAACCTGGGCTGGTTCCATTCTTCTTTTTGGGCAAATTCAACCACCTTTTTCAAAAAAGTAGCGGCGGAGATAAAAACTAAGTAGCCAAAAGTCACCACCATAAAGACCCATCGAAAAGAGCCTGCGTCGTTGATACTAAGGGAAGAAAAAAGATAGGCGCTCAGGCTCGACAACAGAACTAAGCCGACAAAGCTGAGGATAGAGCGGGTCCAATACTTTTCCAGATTTGCAACTGCGATACTCATCACGGAATTTCCCATAGCAAAAAACAGGACAAAGGAAGCGGCTATGATCCATGGGAAGCGCTGTCCTATTTCCACTCCAAAGGCTCGCAACAAAATCACGAAAAGATTCATGACGATGATGACGCCTAAGAGTACCGCCGCCTGGATAAAGGGGTTTTGCATTTTTATAAATTGCGGATCCGTAGAAACTGCACGCATGGCTTTAGATGATTTTAATGAGAGCTGGCAGGAACGGCCTGCTCGACTAATTCGCCGAAAAGGTCAAATTCTGTGGCGCTCGTAATCAGTACCTCGGCAAAATCGCCCATGCGAACGTACTGCTTTTCAGCGGGAATCAGAACTTCGTTATCCACTTCGGGGGAATCGGCCTCGGTGCGTCCAATGAAATAGCCGCCTTCTTTTCGGTCAAAAAGTACCTTAAAAGTCCGACCGACTTTATTGAGATTTTTGCGGTAGGAAATCTCCTGTTGTATTTCCATCAGTCTCTGTGCCCTTTCGGCTTTGAGTTCGGCGGGCACGTCGTCTTCTAATTCGTAGGCTCTGGTTCCCTCCTCGTGAGAATATTGAAAAACGCCCAATCGCTCAAATTCCATTTCCCTGATAAAATCGCAGAGCGTTTCAAAATCTTCGTCCGTTTCGCCCGAGAATCCGACCAGCATGGTAGTGCGCAACGCAATATCGGGTACCTGCCGGCGAGCCTCCTGGATGAGTTCGATGGTCTCTTCTCTCGTAATGTTTCGCCTCATTCTTTCGAGCACGGCGTCGCTGGCGTGCTGTAGGGGGAGATCGAGGTAATTGCAAATCTTCGGCTGGCGAGCCATGACTTCAAAGACTTCCCGCGGGAATTTATTCGGGTAGGCGTAATGCAGGCGAATCCACTCAATGCTCTCCACTTCGCAAAGCGCATCCAACAGTCGGGGCAGTTCCCTTTTTTTATAAATATCCAATCCGTAGTAGGTCAGCTCCTGGGCGATGAGGATAAGTTCTTTTACGCCGCGGCGGGCGAGATGCCGGGCTTCGAGGACTATCTGTTCTATCGGTTTTGATGTGTGTTTTCCCCGCATAATCGGGATGGCGCAAAAAGCGCAGGTGCGGCTACAGCCTTCCGAGATTTTCAGATAGGCATAATGGGTCGGCGTCGTCGTGAGTCTCTCGCCGATGAGATTGTGTTTGTAGTCGGCGTTGAAGCGCGACAGCAGCGCAGGCAGTTCGCGGGTGCCAAACCAGGCATCTACTTCGGGAATCTCCCGCTCCAAATCGTCTCTGTACCGCTGTGACAGACAGCCGGTGACGTACAGCTTTTCGATATCGCCCTGGGTCTTCAGTTTGGCGTATTCGAGGATGGTGTCAATGCTTTCCTGCTTGGCCACGTCAATAAATCCGCAGGTATTGATGACGACGATTTTGGCATCCTGCTCATCCCTGTCGTGGACGACTTTGTAATCGTTCGCCCTGAGCTGGGTAATGAGATTCTCGCTGTCCACTAAGTTCTTGGAGCAGCCTAAGGTGATGACATTGACTTTACCTTTTTTGCGTGTACGAGTTTTCAAGCGCTACTTATTTTTTATTTTTTTTAAAAAATATAATGAGAGTATGGAGTAGGGTAGAATTTTCCCAAGGCTTTATTCCCGCAAAATCTACTCTTTATTTCTCTGTTGATTCCGTCAAAATTTTAACCGGCGATAGGCCGATGGCCGTCCCGCGCTCCAGCATAAACTGGTAAGCGGCCTCAAAGTTATTGGGAATTTCACCATCCAGAATAGCTTCCCGAATGGCGTCTTTAATAATTCCCACTTTGGGAGAAGGCTTTATTCCAAAAGTGTCCATGATGTCTAAGCCCGAAACGGGAGGCTGCCAATTGCGGAGGTTGTCGGCCTCCTCCACTTCGACGAGCCGCTGCCGCAACAATTCGTAATTGCGGAGATAGCGCCTCACTTTTTCATCGTTTTTGGAAGTGATATCCGCCTCCACTAACAGCATGAGGTCGTCTATGTCCTCCCCTGCCTCAAACAACAGGCGGCGGACGGCGCTGTCGGTGATTTCTTCTTTAGTCAGCGTAATGGGTCGCATGTGTAGCCGCACTATTTTTTGAACAAACTTCATTTTATGGTCGAGCGGCAGGTGCATTTTCTTAAAAATCTTTGGAACCATTGCCGCCCCTACCGCCTCGTGGCCGTGGAAAGTCCAGCCTTCTTCGGAGTTGAAGCGCTTAGTCGCCGGCTTGGCGATATCGTGCAAAACTGCCGACCAGCGCAGCCAGATATTATCCGATTTTTTGCAAAGATTGTCCACGACCTGAAGGGTGTGAAAAAAATTGTCTTTATGACCAATCCCATCCCTGATTTCCGTTCCCTTCAGGGCGGCCATGTCGGGGAAGATGATCCTGAGCAGGCCGGTTTTGGACAGCAATTTAAAACCGACGGACGGAGTCGGAGCGGCGAGGATCTTCTCTAATTCCGCCGTGATGCGCTCTTGAGAGATAATGCGAATGCGCTCGCTGTATTTTGAGATGGCCTCCAGCGTTTCATCTGCCAGCGTAAAATCCAACTGGGTGGCAAAGCGAATGCCCCGCATCATGCGCAGGGGATCGTCGGAGAAAGTGCGACCCGGTTCGCCCGGTGTGACGAGCAATTTTTCTTTGAGATGATTTAGCCCGCCGAAGGGGTCTATGATGGCGCCGAAATCCTCTTCATTCAGGCTGACAGACAGGGTATTGATGGTGAAATCCCGACGCAGTTGATCGTCCTGAATCGTACCACTTTCCACCTGCGGCTTTCGGCTGTCTGAGCGGTAGCTCTCCTTTCTGGCGCCCACAAATTCAATTTCTATGCCCTTGTACTTAAGCATAGCAGTGCCAAACCTGCCAAAAAATTCGACCCTCGGGCGCGGTTTTATCAGCGAGGCCGTCTGCTGCGCCAGATTAATTCCGTCTCCAACGCAAACGACGTCCAAGTCGTTGGTGAGTCGCCCTAAAAAGCGATCGCGAACGTAGCCGCCGACTATCCAAGCCGGAACGCCAATTTGTCTGGCAGCTCTGCCAATCAATTCAAAAATCTCCTGTTCGTCTGGTCGGATATTAAATAGCATCAGGCCTCCGTATAATTTTGTATTGGCTAAATGATTGATTGTGAGTATTTTAATGAAAAATGCTTTTAGACGACCGCCTCCATTTCTCCGTATGCGTTCTGTATTTGTTCCAAAATGCCAAATAGAACTTCCGGTTCTTCTTCGGTGACGAGTTGGCTGCGGAAAGCTTTAATATTGGGGAATCCCCGGAAGTAATTGGTGTAGTGGCGGCGCATTTCCAGCACTCCCAATTTCTGTCCTTTCCACTCGATGGAATGTTGTAGGTGCTGCTTAGCCGCCTCCACCCGCTCGGCGGTAGTCGGCGGATCCAGCAATTCACCGCTTTCAAAAAAGTGTTTGATCTCTCTGAAAATCCAGGGGTAGCCGATGCTGGCTCTGCCAATCATGATTCCGTCCACGCCAAAGCGATTCCGGTATTCCAAGGCTCGTTGGGGGCTGTCCACGTCGCCGTTTCCAAAAATGGGGATGTGCATGCGCGGATTCTCTTTCACCTTTGCGATCCAGGTCCAGTCCGCTTCGCCCTTGTACATCTGCATGCGGGTGCGGGCGTGAATCGTAAGAGCCTGGATGCCGATGTCCTGCAGGCGTTCGGCTACTTCGAGGATGTTGACGCTGCCGGCATCCCAGCCGAGGCGGGTTTTTACGGTAACGGGTTTTTTGGTGCTATTCACCACAGCCCGGGTCAGTTCAACCATTTTGGGAATGTCCTGTAGCAAACCGGCGCCGGCCATTCGGCAGGCGACTTTTTTTACCGGGCAACCGTAGTTGATATCTATGATGTCGGGGTTGGCATTCTCGACGATTCCCGCCGCTTCAATCATGCTATCCAACTGCCCGCCGAAATACTGGATGCCGATGGGTCTTTCGTAGTCGAATACTTCTAATTTTTTAAAGCTCTTGTCCGCCTCATGTACCAAACCGTCTGCGCTGATGAACTCGGTGTACATCATATCCGCTCCCTGCTCTTTGCACAATCTGCGAAAGGGCGGATCGCTCACGTCTTCCATCGGCGCCAGCAGCAATGGGAACTCGCCAAGTTCTACCTGTCCTATCCTAATCATATTAATTTTTAAAAAAAAGAGGGGCAAAGTTACGATAGTAAAACAGAAATACTCATCCTTCAAACGGTCGCAATCGCCGTAAAACCTGTTTGTTGGGAAAGATTTTTGTGAAGGCGCCAGCTTAGATCGGGTCATAAAAAAAGCCCTCTGTCGGTTTTCGACAGAAGGCTTTGGATTAATTTTTAAGTTATAGTGTGGCAGCCTGATTTTTAAATTAATTGCTTAGTAGCATAAACAAGCCAATACAACCAATCAGAATCAACAACAACGGCAAAATAAACTCGAAGCGTTTGCTCTTTTTTGGATAATCGGCTTTTGAGTAGTGTTCCAGGCCAAAAGTGTGAGGAGTAGTATTAGAATACATGCTCATGGGTTTTAATTATGTAAAAAACAGGGATTACGTATTGCCTTCAATTGCTCAGGGGGGCAAAGCTGATATTGGAAATTACCTACAACTCTGCTACCTGTATGACCAGAGCTGAAAAGACTTTAACAGATTTTGCCAGTATGGCATGATAGTTAAAGGATAGAATCAGCGCAAAGCCATTCTTGTAGTTTAATTTCCTTGAAGACCAATAAATGTGGATTATAATCTGCCTGCAATGACGATAGCTTTCTTAATTCTCATTTATTATCCATCAGAAATGGAAGATTTGAAAGCCAATTAATAGAAGTGCGATTTAAGAATCAATTTTTACAGGCATCCCATTTAAGGGGGAAAATGGGGGTTTCAAAATTCAATAGTACTTAACGTGCGGATTTATCAAGTGTTTCAATGTGTAATAAAAATCTTAATTCGTAAAGTGCTAATGTAACGTCTTTTCATGGTTCCTTTCTTCCCGGCATTTCTGCCGCGAAGGTATGTCTTCGGTATTATTCTTGCCTATCAATAAGTTTCATCTAAGGCGCCTTACCGATTCTTGAATCGCAAAGGTACTAACAAATAAAAATTTTTAAAATATTTTATCACCTTTTTTTAAAAAAATCTTAGCTAAGAGCTTAGGTCGTTGATTTACAGTGTTTTAAACTTTTATTTCTTTCCTTTTGTCTATCAATAATTTACCCTCCTCCGGGTCTTGGACCTTCTTTAAAAGGACAATCTGTTCTTTCCAAATAATATTTAAAAATTATACATAGGAATAGTGGTTTAAAAAATGGGATAGCTTTAACTTTGGCCGACATTTTTTTCTGGAACCGATTTTCCATCCCTCTTACCGTTTTAGCCAATTGCCAAGGGCATTGCCAGCTTACACAACCAAACTTTTCATTTTTTTTTGAACCGATAGTTATCGGCATTGGCGGCATTTGACAAATTATAACCATGAAAAAAGCGAATCTTACACATTCATCCATAGCGTATCACTTTGGGGCAATCTTTCGAGCGCTCTTCCTCAGCCTATTCTTTGCGGGCGGCCTCTATGCCCAGTCACCCTGCGAAGCCAACGCCGAGTTTTTCTATGATAAGGCGGTTTATTGTCCGAATGGCGGCGATCCCATCCTGAGTCATGCCGCCGGCACGGATGGGTATTATACCTACGAAGTCATCTCCGGTGGGCCGGCGCTCTCGCTGAATCCCGTCACCGGCGCCATCAGCGTTTTCCTGAGCGACAGGGGCGTTTACGAAATAACAAACAGCCTCGTTGGAAGTGGATTGGCAATTACCGGCGTAGTGGACGGGCCGCTGCCGGACGGGCTTCCAAAGGCTGTCGAATTTTTCGCTTTGGCAGACATTCCCGACCTCAGTGCTTACGGATTTGGCTCCGCCAGCAACGGAAATGGGCAGGAGTTTACTTTTCCTCCGGACGCAGTTACAAAAGGCGCCCATATCTGGGTGGCTGCGGAAGCCGCCGCCTTTCAAAGTTTCTTTGGTTTTACGCCAACTTACGTCCACGCCACGGCCTCCGCCGTCAATGGCCAGGAGGCCATCGAGTTATTTTATCATGGAAAAGTGAGCGACGTTTTTGGAACAAAAAATCAAAGCGGCGCTGGGCAGCCCTGGGAATACACCGGCGGCTGGGCATATAGAAAAGATAACACCGGGCCTGACGGCTTTTCTTTTGTGTTGGACAACTGGATTTTTAGCGGGGTTGGAGTACTGGACAATGCAAGCTCTAACGATACGGCGTCCATCCCCTGGCCCATCGGCGCTTTCTCTTCTAACAAAGAGCCTTTGTGTTCCAATGCCGTCTATTCCCAAACCATCGTCTTAGACGACCTCGAAGCGCCGACTTTCACCTGCCCTTCCAATATCGCCATCACTTTAGGTCCGGGAGAATGTGAGACGATAGTCTATTACAGCCTGGAGGCGAGCGATAATTGCGGCGGCGATTCTGAAGTAGTTCAGGTGGACGGTCTGGGTTTATCTTCCGGCGATTATTTCCACTACGGCAGCTATGCCCTTGAGTATGAATGTACCGATCAGTATGGCAACGTCGCTACCTGTTCTTTTCAAATCACCGTAAATGAATACCCCAAGCCCAGCTCTGTTCTCGCCTGTAACGACAATGTGCAAATTTCACTGAACAAGGATGGCCAGGTTGTAGTCGGCGCCGCCATGGTACTCGAAGGCGGCCCTTATGGCTGCTACAATGATTATATCGTCACCGTTTACGACACCTATGAGGCGCCCTTAGGCAATGTGATGGATTGCAGTCATGTAGGCGAGGTTTGGACTGTTTCAGTCACCGACCCCAACACAGGAAACAGATGCTGGGGAGAAATCAGGGTAAAAGACAAAATGCCTCCGGTGGTACATTGCGAGGATCGGGTGATTTCCTGTAGTCAGGATATCGGCAGCCTGCCCAAACCGACGGCTATTGACAATTGCGATCCGGCTCCTGTAGTTGCGAATGCCGGCGTTTTTCTGATGGACGATGAGCCTTGCGACGACAATGAAGTGAAATACATCCGCACCTGGATTGCCGAAGACAAATATGGCAATACTTCTTTAGCCTGCGAGGAAGTCGTCACTGTGCAAAGACCTGCGAACGTTGACTTTCCAAACGACATAACTTTTTACTGTACCCCTGTCGGTAATACGGGCGTTCCAAAGGGATTGGACGGCAAGCACTGCGCGTACAGCTATACCTATCAGGACGAGTTCATCGAAATCTGCGAGGGAGCGACAGAGGTTTACAAAATCATCCGCACCTGGGTGGTGCTGGACTGGTGTTCAGGGCAGATAATCACCGCCGGTTTTGACGATGTCAACAACAATGGAATTCAAGATCCCGGAGAAGAAGACGAAGACAATATCCAGATCATTATGAAGGTGGACAATGTACCGCCTGTTATCGAGGTTGGAAATGTAACGGTCAGCGCCAATCTGGCCGGCGAGCATCCGGAACCTTGCCGAAGTACCAGTCTGATTCCGGCGCCCATAGTGACGGACGATTGTTCGGGAGTAGCGGAGGTGCATATTTTTACGCCGATAGGCGAGGCCATTAACGGCGTCATTCCGGCGCCGGGGTTGCCCATTGGCATTCACTCCATTACTTATACGGCTACCGACAAATGCGGGAATTACACTTCTGTCAGTGGAATCCTTAGCGTGGTGGACGATATCGCGCCGGTAGCGATCTGCGATAAGCACACGGATGTCAATCTGACTTCGGAAGGTCTCGCCGAAGTATTCGCCTCCACCTTTGACGATGGCAGCCACGATAACTGCTGTCTGGATCGCTTCGAAGTGCGGCGCATGAGCGATTCCTGCGACGATAGCCATGACGATCTCACATTCGGTTTTTCCGTTCACTTCTGTTGCGCCGACATAGCCAACAGCCCTGTTGCAGTGGTCTTTCGGGTGTACGACTGCTATGACAATCACAATGACTGCATGGTGGAGGTACAGGTAAATGACAAACTTTCTCCCATCCTTGCGTCTTGCCCCTCGTCCGAGCGAATTACCTGTGATTTTTATGCTGAGCATTTGCAAACCCAGTTGGCCGCACTCGCCACACAGGACGAGAAAAGCCTTTTCCTCGATCAGTTTTTTGGATTGCCGGAATTTATAGACAACTGCGAACCCAACATCAAGCGCAATTTCAGTTCGAGCCTCGACCAATGTTTGGAGGGAACCATCACCCGCAGTTGGCAGGCTCAGGACGATGCAGGCAATACTTCTATCTCCTGCACTCAGGTCATTTCAGTAGATCATATTTCAGATTGGTCGGTCGAATTTCCGGCTGACATCATCCTTAGCTGCGGCAGCGAAGCGCCGGAGTTTGGAGAGCCTGTTATTTTTAATGAAACCTGCGAATTGATCGCCATTTCCTATCAGGACGAGGTTTTCAATGTGGTGGAAGACGCCTGTTATAAAATCCTCCGCACCTGGACGGTCATCAACTGGTGCGTCGTCGGCTCGGAGATAGATCAGGAAGTCGTGGAACTATCGGAGGCTCAACTTTTCAATCAGGGAGTCACGACCCTGGCCGACCGCGACATCAACGGAGACGGCTATTTCAATTCTTCCGAAGAGAACAGCAACAAGAGTCATCGCACTTTCCGGGACAGTTGGAACAATACCCCGGGGAAAAAACACAAGCCGGTCGCTGCGGATGCACAGTCATTCTCTCCCATCGCCGACCCCGATACCGATCCGGATAGCGATCCCTGGGACGGCTACATCGCTTACCAGCAGACGATTAAAGTTATTGACAACGTGGCGCCTGTTTTCAGCAATGGATGCGATATACCGGATGTCTGCATCGAAGGCGCCTCCTGTAGCGCCGACGTGCTGCTACCCCTGCCGGAAGTCAGCGATTGCAGTTCCGACCTCGTCATCACCGCTCAGATTAAACTCGGCGGCGACTGGGTCGCAGGCGCAGAGCCTTACCTCGACATAGAACCCGGAACTTACGAACTGAAATACAATGCTTCCGATAAGTGCAACAATCAAACGGATTGCTTCACGACTGTCACCGTGAAAGACTGCAAAAAGCCTACGCCCTACTGCAAGAACGGCCTCATCGTCACGCTGATGAACGTTCAGCCGCCCGTGATAGAAGTCTGGGCGAGCGATTTGAATGAGAATAGTTTCGACAACTGTCCCGGCGAGTTGCAGTTTTCTTTTTCTCAGGATGCAAATGATAAAAGCATCGTATTCGGCTGCGAAAAGGCCAATACGGCCACCCTGATCAACGTCTGGGTCACCGACGCCGCAGGCAATCAGGATTATTGCCAGACGCTCATCATCGTGGAAGACAACATGGATGTTTGCGCCGATGAACCTTACATCGCCTTCGGCGGCATGATTACCAACGAATCTAATCAGGGCATCCAGGGCGTGGAGGTCTCCCTCAGCGGCAGCAGCAGCGCCGCCGCCATGACCGGCCAGGACGGCAACTATCAATTCTCGTCTATTGTTCCGGGTGGCGATTACAGCATCGTACCCGGTAAAGACATACAGCCTTTAAACGGCGTTTCGACATTAGATTTAGTGCTCATCAGCAAGCATATTTTAGGTATTCAGGCGCTTGATTCGCCATACAAGATCATTGCTGCGGACGTCAACCATTCCAATTCCGTGACGACTTTCGACTTAGTGGAGCTGCGCAAACTAATCCTGTTCATCAACGAAGACTTCCCCAGCAACACTTCCTGGAGATTTGTGAAAAAAGACTTCGTCTTCCCCAATCCGGCTAACCCCTGGCAGACTTCCTTTCCGGAACTCATCAACCTGAACAATGTACCGGACAGCGACCTGAACATTAGTTTTGTTGGAATCAAAATCGGCGACGTCAACGGGAGCGCCGTCGTCCATCATTTAGCGGACGCCGAAGAGCGGGACGCCGTCAATGCGCTCATTTTCAATGTAAAAGACAGCCAGGTGGAGGCCGGCGGATTGATCTCTATTCCCTTTATGGTGGAAAATACAGCAGTGGCCGGATTCCAGTTCAGTTTAAATTTTGATCCAAAGGCGTTGGAATTTGTGCAGGTACTACCGGCTATCGCTGGGGAGGAGAATTTCGGGTTCACGAGAGCCTCCCAGGGAATACTGACTGCCAGTTGGAGCCGCTCAGACGGAACTGCGCAGGCGCTTGACGGAAAGGCGTTTGAGTTGAGCTTTAGAGTTAAGAGAGCCGGTCAGCTCAGCGATCTGCTCCACATCAACTCCCGCCTCACGAAAGCCGAAGCCTACGACGAGCGACTCGCATTGATGGATGTGGCGCTCAATTTTGGAAAAAATAACACGCAGGCTGTTTTTGAGCTTTTCCAAAACACGCCCAATCCTTTCAGCGCTGAAACCATCATTGGGTTCCAAATGGGAGAAGCGGGACGCGCCTGCCTCACGCTAACAGAGCTCTCCGGGCGGGTGGTAAAAACCATCAGCGGAGATTTTGCGAAAGGCTACCATGAAATCAGGCTCCAGCGCAGCGATCTCGGCTCCAGTTCAGCCGGAGTCCTGTATTACCGACTCGAAACGGGCAGCTTTGTGGCCGCCCGAAAATTGATTTTGACAGACTAAACAAAAGAGCTTTTACAATTCCACGGATAAATCCGATAACTTTGGGCGGTTCTGAAAAGACCGCCCTTTTTTTTAAAAAAAACAGCCAGCCTAAAGACTGAATTTTCAAAAAACTACAACTATTGGAACTAAAAAATCTATGACCTGGGATCTAATTAAGCAGGGAACTTTACTCGCCACACTCACTTTGGATTACAAGGATCAGCCCTGGTTCAATTGCAAATTCCACCCTACTCCCGCATTTTTGGAATATGAGCAAGTTTTCAATAAACTCTCAAGTCTGGTCAGCGGCGAGGATTGGCTGACTTACGAGGAGTATTACGAACTGGAGTTCATGCCGATGTCCATCCATCTTCAGGAGAGAGAATCCGGCGCCATCATCAAGGATTACCAAATACACATTAGTAAAGGGAAGGCTAGATTCAAATACTGAAAAAGGGTTGGCACAGAGGTTTACTCCAAAGGAGAAAATCAATTCGAATTTACTTCGGATTTTTTTTGCAGGCGAATTTCCCCGAAGGGTATTTAGGATTTCGTATTGGAAAAAGAAAAAAGGGAAAGGGAAAAAATGAGGGGAAGAGCGAATTTCTATTCAGATATCAGTTAGTGAATATCATCAACTCCCGCTTGATTCCTCGTCCCCTGGCGTTCTTACAGGCGGCCATTACTTCAAAACTGAAATGGTCGTTTTAACTACTTTGAAATTGGTAGGGCAGCCGTAGCCTTTATTGCAGGAAGCAAAGGAGGCGGCGAGGATTAAGAAGGCGGCCAAAATGGCAACTTGTTTCAGGGCGTTTTTTTTCATTGTAAAATTATTTTGGATATGAAAGAAAGTAGGTTTTCGAAACGCTGCCTTAACGCAGGCTAAGGGCAGTTATTTCGTGGAGGGCTTTAATTTTGCCGCAAAGTTAAGCTTTTTTTAAAGCGTACGCTTAGCTAATTAACTTTGGCGTCGTCAAAAGTAATTAGTTAAACGCTTCAGGGCTTTTACAGTTTCAATTTGAAATCATCTTACCAAAATCAAAAGGCGCCCATGCGGATTCATTTAATCGCTATAGGCGGGGCGGTGATGCACAATTTGGCCCTGGCCCTTCAACAAAATGGCCATCGGGTCTCCGGCTCAGATGATGAGATTTACAATCCCGCCAAAGAAAGGCTCGCCACTGCGGGGCTGTTGCCATCCGCCCCGGGCTGGTTTCCCGAGCGGATTACCGCGGATATAGATCAGGTCATTCTCGGGATGCACGCCAGAGCGGACAATCCGGAGTTAGCCAAAGCCCGACAGCTCAGGCTGAAAATCAGTTCCTTTCCGGAATTCATCTTCCAACATGCTCAGGATAAAACCCGCGTCGTGGTAGCGGGCAGCCACGGCAAGACTACCACTACGGCCATGATCATGCACGTCCTGCGACTGTGCAACCGGGATTTCGATTACCTCGTCGGGGCGCAGCTCGAGGGATTTGGCAATATGGTCAGGCTGTCCGACGCCCCGCTCATGGTTATCGAAGGGGACGAATACCTTTCTTCTGCGATCGACAGGCGCTCGAAGTTCGTTCATTACCATCCCCATGTCGCCGTCATTACCGGCATCGCCTGGGATCATATCAACGTCTTCCCGGATTTTGAAGGATACTGCCGGACTTTTGAATCCCTGTTGGAGACAATGGAGCGCGGAGGCCATTTGTTTTTTTATGAAAAAGATGAGCTACTGAAAGAAATCGTCTCCCGACATTCCTCCGGAATCCATGCCATTCCCTATTCAGGGATACCTTATCAGTTGAGTCATGGGAAAGCGGCGGTTCTCAGGGAGGGAGCGGGGCCTGTCGCCATGGGAATCTTCGGCGATCACAATTTCGCCAATTTGCATGCCGCCATGCTCAGTTGCCTGCAACTCGGCATCAGCGAAGCGGAATGGTGGGAGGCCATTTCGTCCTTCAAAGGAGCTGCCCGTCGCCTACAGACTCTGGTCGAAGGCGAAAGTTTCAGCGCCTGGCTGGATTTCGCTCATGCGCCCTCCAAGGCCAAAGCCACTCTGGACGCAGTCCGAAAACTTCAGCCGGAACGCCGCCTGGTCGTCTGTCTGGAATTGCACACCTTTAGTAGTCTGAGTAAAAATTTCCTTCCCAACTATGCGCGGACTTTAGATTTGGCCGACGTCGCCTGTGTATTTTACAGCCCGCATACACTGGAGATGAAAAAGATGCCTCCTGTTTCTTCGGATGAAATCAGGGAAGGCTTCCAACGGGAGGATTTGCACATTTTTACGGAAAAGGCGGCGATGGAAGGATTTCTGGCCGCTCAAAACTGGGATCAGACCAACCTGCTTCTGATGACTTCGGGCTTCTTCGGCGGAATGGATATTCCCGCTTTTGTGAAAAGCCTAAAATGATCCTGCGCATGTTTTAATCCAATTCAGAGATTGTAAATTTGTGTAATATGGTGGCACGGTATTTTATTGATGTCCGCCAAAAAAGTAACCCGTTACTTTCGATTAAATTTTAAAAATCCTTTTATGAAAAAAATCAGTTTCATCAGCTTAGCTATTCTTTCTGTGTTTTTCCTTTCTTCCTGCGCCGAAGAGGCATCGTGCTCGTTTACCGGCAAATGGAAAGTAAAAACAGCAGACATTCAGTCTTCCACTTTGCCTGAAACCACGGTCGCAATAGCCAGGGAAGATATGCTGTCCACGACCTACGAATTCACCAAAGACGGCGTCTTAAACATCTCCGGCTCAAAACTTGTCCTGGCGCAATGGATCTTTGACGAGGCCGCTCAACAAATAACATGGCAGGGTACTTTAGGCGAAGGCCAGGTATATAACGACTCCTATCAGGTGGACAGCTGCAAGGTGAATGAGATATTCCTCTCCCAGCGTATGCCCAACAATCCGGCCGAAGAGGAGAAAGCCAAAATCAGTTTTACCCTCGAAAGAATGAATTAAAATAACCGCTTAAATTTTATTAATGGTTGAGGAGAAGTCTTCCTCAGCCATTTTTTTTCAGGCCTGTACTTCGCTCTTAAGCTCCTGAAAAGCACTGCAAAAAGGATTTTATTTTTTATAAATCAATCCGTCCTGCTACTTCAGGCGCCGGCAGGTCGGGCATCGCAGAAAACTTTTAGCACAGTTCTTGCAAACCAGCCTGCGTACGTAATGCACGAACCATGCTTAAATATTACCGTTTCTTTTTGTTCGTGCCCCCCATCCTGCTATTGTGTTTTCCGGCTTTTTCTCAATTTCAAGGAAAAATCGAACTTCTCCCAGGCAGTAATACCTATCAGGTATCTGTCATTCCTTTGGTAAATTGGGAGCCGCCGCAAAGCGTAACCAGCAGCGCCCAGATTACTCTGAGGGCTCTTCATGGAACTTTGATTATCCAGGATTTCCAAACTCTTACGGGGAGCTGGAGTCAGCAGGTTTCGATTCTCTCTCCGGCCGAAGCTCCGGACTTTGATTATTACAGCTTCTCCTTGGATTTACCCATCACTACATTGGATTACCTGTATGGCGCCCCTGTCCCATTATTTTCTTTTAAAAATACTAAAGGCTGCGCACACATAGAGATCGTGGACAATCAAAGCGATCCCTTAATGCCCCCCAATTCTATCAATGTCAATATTGGGAATTCATTTGCCGTGCTCGGAGCCGGGATTGGGCAGAATGCTTATGCGAGCAATTCAGAGCAGAATTCTGCCGATTGTCCGCCTGTGAGCATTGCTCCTGTGGCAGATCAAAATCCCGTACCCTGCCACAATGATCTGACTAACATCAGTCTCACGGCGGTCAGCGGCCAGGAGCCTTATCAGATTAGCTGGGAAAATTTGTCCACCGGCGATATCGGTTCCGCCCAGATTCTCGAATACGAAGGTCAGACTACCATGCTTGATATGAATCCGGGAACATACGTTTTTACAACGACCGATGCCTTTGGCAGTCTTGGCAACGACACATTAGTAATAGGTAATCCCCCGCCTATCCAAATTGAACTAAGTTCATTCGATGCGAGTTGCAACGGCAGTTTGGACGGCAGCGTTTACGTCAGTCATGTGACGGGAGGCACTACTTCTACTCATGGTTTTCAATATTATTGGGAAACCAATCCCGACGTCTCCAACAGTTCCGCAGATTTTTTAAACCCGGGTATTTATTCCGTCACTGTGGCGGATGACAATGCCTGCACCACTTCCAGCAGCATAGAAGTCTCCACTTCTTTGATTATTTATCTGAATCCCTTAGTGGGTGAAATAAGCTGTCATGGCGCCAGCGATGGCATCATTGACCTCTATCCGGTGGGGACAAATTCTCCATTTACTTTTGAATGGTCGTCCAACGTAAACACAGGAGACTATTCTTCTGCCTGGAAACTCGGTCCCGGTCATTATACCGTAACCGTGACAGACGCTACCGGGGTTTGCACCCAAACCAGCGATTTTTTTTTGGATGAACCGCCCGCCATGGAAATGGAATATGCGCTCGATCAGCCCAGATGTTACGGCGATCAGGCTTATTTATCCAATTTAAAGGTTAAAAATGCCTTGGGCGACTGGACAGCCGACTTTGACGGCGCCTGGGAGCTGGGAGATTTTAAATATGAAATAGAGCCTGGAAGGAAGGCTATTCTCACCATTCAGGATAGCGTAGGTTGTGAAATAAGCGAGGAATTTTTAATTAAAGTACCCAAAGAGCTTTTCCTCGAATTAGGGGATGATATCCGCATCAAATACGGCCAGGAAGCAGAGTTGAACGCCTCCTATTATCCTTATGAAAATGTGTTCTTCGAATGGAATCCTTCTTCCAGTCTCGATTG
Source organism: uncultured Saprospiraceae bacterium (assembly GCA_964643005.1). Classification (GTDB taxonomy): domain Bacteria; phylum Bacteroidota; class Bacteroidia; order Chitinophagales; family Saprospiraceae; genus UBA6168. The sequence goes on from CAZXQI010000027.1 coordinate 17,230, forward strand.
CTTAGATTGCCCCGATCCAATAGCCAGCCCCATCAAAGAGGAGACCTTTCGCTTAGTAATGACAGATGCGGCAGGATGTGCAGTGGAGGACAAGGTCAAAGTGAGGGTTTATAAATCGCGTGAGATTTTCATTCCCAACGCCTTTAGTCCCAATCACGACGACATCAACGACTACTTCCGTCCCTACGGCGGATTTGAAGTCATCACCATCAAAGACATGAAAATATTCGATCGTTGGGGAGGAATGGTTTACGAATCAGACCACTCTTTTGAGCCTAATGATCAACGGGAAGGTTGGGACGGAACTATCCGCGACAAGCTCGGAGACGCCGGCTCTTACCTTTATATTATCAATGTAGAATTTATAGACGGCGAAACCGTGTTATTTAAAGGCGACGTCAATCTCATTCGCTAATCTTCTCCTCTCCTACGCTATTTTTTTTGAAAAAATAGTCAGGGTAATTGAGTGCGGTAAAGTCGTAATAGCAAAAAACACTCACCTGGACTTTGGCTTTGTTTTTGGTAAAACATTAATAATCAGCTATTTAATAGCTTACCTCCCTTTTATATCCCCTTTTCTCAAAATCTCCGATTTTACAGAAACAAACCGTTAAAGCGAAGCTGCCCTGCAAAAAGGGCAAGTCGGTTTTTCTTGTAAAATTTTTCTCTTTATGCAAACTGCTAAGCAACTATGAGACCTCAGTTTACATTTGTATTCGTTTTTCTTTTCTGCTTTTCTCTGTCCGCCCAGGTAAAGTTCAACGTGGGATTACTGCCTGATAATGTTTCTTATCAGGTTTCGCTAAAGCCGGACGTCACCTGGACAGCTCCACAAAATACGGTGCTATCTTCCCAAGTCACTGTGCGGGTACCTACAGGAGGATTTGAATTCGAATCTTTGATCAGCCAGGCCGGCAACTGGGCGTACAACGGAACCATCGTTGCCCCGATGGAAAGCCCAGGTTATGACTACCTCTATTTTGGATTGCAGGGAGTAGCGACAGGAATCCCCTTTGCGAGCGGCTCAGAAGTAGCTCTTTTTACTTTTAAAAATAAAGGCGCCTGTACCGGCATATTGGAGCTAATCGAAAATGAAACCGATCCATTTTGGCCGCCCAACTCTCAGAGCGTCAACATTGGCAACCAGATTTCAGTAATTGGCGCCGGCAATGGCGTCAACGCTTATACAGGAAACTACGGAGCTTATCCCGCCAACTGCCAGCCTCCGTCTAATTATTGCGGTATCAAAGTTTTCAACGTCAAGTTAAAAAACCCTTCCACTTGCGGCGTAGCGGACGGACGCATTGAAATCGTTGCAGAAAGCGATGCCTCTCTGCCTTTGCAATACACCATCAACGGGGGAAGCTCATGGTTTAACGATCCTGTCTTTGAGAATTTAGCCTCCGGCTATACCTTTTACATCAGGGTTCGGGACAAGGTTGCGCTCTGTGAAGTGAACGTAGGCTCGTTTTACTTAAATGGCCCGCTTCCAGGCGTAGTGACCGGTTACGAGCGGGTGAACCCTAGCTGCAATGAATCCAACGGATCGCTCACTATCAACGCCTATGCAGAAAACGGAAATACGCTCAATTATGGACTGAGCCAGTACGGGCCATGGCAGACTTCTTCGACCTTCAATGGGCTTGCAGAAGGCAATTACTCCATTTATTTGAAAAACATCAACAACAACTGCATCGGCCTTGCGGGAACTTATACCCTGACGGAAGACTGCTCTACCGACCCCGAAGATCCTGAAGACCCCGGAGATCCCTGCCTGATCACTTTTGAAATAGAAAAATTGGTCAGCAATGAATTTCAGGTTTCTATGATCGCAGATACTACCTGGACCTTTCCTTTCAATATCACCGCCTCCATGCAGGTTACCATTAAAGTTCCGACCGGAGGCTTTGTAGTCAGCAACATAACCAACAAAATATCCGGCGTAGTTTTCAGCCTGGCGTCCAACTATTCGTCGCCGGCAGAAGACCCGGAACACGATTACATTTCCTTCATCCTCGACAGCCCCGGCACTACCAATATTCCCTATCAAAAAGGGGAAAAGACAGCCTTATTCACTTTTAAAAATAGCGGCGCCTGCCAGGGCAAGCAGGTTATTCTGATGGCTGATTCAGATCCATTTTTTCCACCCAACAGTGAAAACGCCAACGTTGGTCAGCAGATAACCGTGAGCGGATATGGCGGAGCAGACACTCCGGTCTGTATTTCAAATCTATCTGCTGAAGACTGCACCAGCGACCCTTGCGCTTCACTGGCGCCTGGCTTTACACTGGGGGCGGATTTATGCGAAGGCGTCTCTTATACATTTACGAATACAACAACTTCTATTGAGCCACTAACCTCTTGGAATTGGGACTTTGGAGACGGAAGCGCTCCATCGAATGTAGAATCTCCTTCTCACACTTATTCCATTTCCGGGAATTTTGAGGTTTCATTGACGGTGACGACAGAGGGTGGCTGCGAAGCTTCATTCTCAGAAATCGTCACCGTTTTTTCCACTCCTTTATCGGCGCCTTCTAATTTCTATTCTATTTGCAGCGGAGATACTGTTCAATTGCACGCCCCATCAGGCGTCAATGCCATCTGGTCTCCAGCGGCAAGCCTCAGCGATTCCAGCGATCCTAATCCATTCGCTTTTCCCTCTTCTACCACCATCTATACGCTGACTTCTTCGAATAGCCACGGCTGCGTTCACACTGAAGAAGTGACGGTAGAGGTGAAAGGAAGGCCGGCTATCAATAGCGTAACAACCAGTCATCCGACTAATTGCTCTGAACTGAACGGCAAAATAACAATTTACGCATCCGGTTCGGGAAGCTTTGAATACAGTATAGACAACGGAGTAAGCTGGCAAAATTCTCCCAACTTCTCCAACCTCGCTCCTGGCGATTACTACATTATTGCCAGAAACGCTTCGGGCGCCTGCGATGTAGCTTTTACCGGGAATCCCGTGACGCTATATGCGCCGGCGGGTCCGGTGCTCGTCGGAATCTCAGTCACCCAGCCAAGCGGCTGTATTCCGGATGGCGCCATCAAAGTCAAAGCTTCTGGCGGTACTCCTCCCCTTCTCTACAGCATAGACGGAGGAACTACTTTCCAGCAGGACAGCGTTTTCACGGGCATGGCGGCGGGCGCCTATATAGTCGTGGTAGCCAATGCAGACTCGAGCTGCTTTGTCTCTCCTGTAACGCCTGTCATTTTAATCAGCCCAGCAGAACCTGAAATCCTGTTGGCAGCTTCGGATATCAACCTCTGCGAAGGCGGCGGAAAGAGTATAACCATTAAGGTAAGTCAGGAACTCAGTTCTTATCATATCTATCCCGACGACTACCAGAACGACACTATGAGCGACAGCACGCTCACGTTTACAGTTCTGTCCGGGTCAGCCGGTATTCGCGACTTCACAGTAGAGCTGACTACTACTTTCGGTTGTACCCTGACGGATGAATTCACTTTAACTACAACTCCCAAACCGATACCCGCATTTTTAGCTCCATCGGTTACATGTGTGGACGGACAGGCAGAACTGAGCTTTACCGGCTCAGCCGGCTCCGATGCCGTACTCACCTGGTCTCTCAGCGGGGGCTCCATCGTCTCGGCAAGCGCTCAAACAGGCACAGAACCCGACAGCGCCCATTTGACTGTTACATGGGCGTCCACGGGTTCCAAAATCGTTTCTCTGACCATCGCTGACCATGGCTGTACGGCTACGGGCATTGGCAGCATTGACATTGAAGAATTCAATCCTGAATTCGATTTCGTCCTGAGTCCAACTTCCTGCGGGGAGGCAAATGGCGCTATTGAACTTTCCTTCCATTCTGCCGGAGCAGAGAATTACTCTTATCTCTGGGATAATGGCGCTACGAGTAAAGACCTGTCTGGTCTTTCAGCGGGAGCATACACAGTGACGATTACAGAGTCCGGCACGGGTTGTAGCATTGAAGGTTCAGCCACTGTCAGTGCTTCGGAAGCGCTGAGCATTGCCGACCTTGAAAGCTCCGCCGCTACGGATTGCTCTGGCGTCTCCGGAGACGGCAGCCTAAGCCTGACTGTCTATGGGGGCGCGGGCGAATTGGAATTTACTTTGTACGAACTGGGCGATTCGACTGTACTGATCAATCAGTTGACGACAACAGTGCCGCATCAAACCTTCGACAACCTGAGTGTGGGCGCCTACATCATCGAGGTGACAGACGCTTCCGGTTGTTTCGCCAGTGTAACTACAGCCATTGAGCCAGGCATCGGAGGGCTATCGGCAGATACCCACTTCACCGACGTAACCTGTGGGCAGGCCAACGGCAGCATCAGCATTGGCATCAGCGGCGGACAGCAGCCGGTGCAGTATGATTTTTATAAAAACAATACCCTGCTTTCAGAGGGAAATCCTCTCGGCGATTCTCTGCTGTCTTTTGACAACTTAGAAGCTGCCGCTTATGTACTGATCTTCCGAGACGCCAATGGATGTACCCTACCGGTAGTCGTCACCCTTGAGTCAAATGACATGCTCATCAGTTCCACGACCCAATTGGCCAGCACTTGCGGCGCTGAAGATGGATGGATTACGCTCCAGGTTATCGGCGGCTCAAGCCCCTATCTGCTCAGTTCCAACTTGGGAATCGCTCCAGAAGAGCCTTTTAGCAATACAGCGACTATCACGGGTCTTTCGGAAGGCGTCGTCAATATAATCCTGGAAGATGCCAACGGTTGCATAAAATCCTTAGATATAGATCTGGGAGAAATAACTAAACCTGAATTAGACGCCTCGAGCTTACTAGTAACTGACGTCCTCTGCCCCGATGGTTTTGGCTCCATTATTTCCACCACAGGTCAGCAATACTTCATTTACAATAGCGACGATGTCCTCGTAGGTCTGACGCCCTGGGAAATAGCTCCTGCCGGCGATTACAAGGTAGTTTACAGCATCGGCGGCTGCGAGGCAGAATTGTCGGTGACGGTATTGGGAGCTGAGGCTTGGGAAGTGGATTCCGACACTCAGCCCGAAACCTGCGAAGGAAACGACGGTTCTATTTCGCTCTTTGTCAGCGGAGCTAATGGAGAATACACTTATCTCTGGAACAACGGCGATACTACGGCCATTTCCGAAAATCTCAATTCTTCAGAATTTTACGAAGTAACTATCACGGACGCATTGGGTTGCTCTACCATATTGACCGGGCTGCAGGTGGAGTACTCCTGCGTCACTATTCCCTGCGAAGACATTTTTTATATAGATACCTTTATCGTCGCCCTGCAACCTGGGCTGACGGAAATATGCCTGCCTACGAACAAGCCGACTCTTGCGGGCTACGAGCCTGAACTCAACGGCAGTCCCTATGGGGAGACGGCAGGCGGCTGCGTGGAAAGTTCCCATTTTTACAATTATGGAACTCTGGCCAGCCTGGGCGCCCCACCCTATTTGTTGGAGTCCTGGTCTTTCAACGGCACGAGCGTTGACAGCGTGGAGTTCGAGGATGTGCGCGAATTGGTCAATGTGATGAATACCTACGACCCCCTGGGCAACTGGGCGCTCGACACCATAGAATCCAGTATCGTCGGGGGACTGTCAGGCAGAAACTACAGCAGCCTCACCATCTTAGTGAGCAATACGACGCTCACTCTTCCATTGGCGACGGTGAGCGTGACGCATCCGGGCATCTTTGTCTCAGACTCCCTGCTCACGCACGTCCTCGTTGTGACGGATCTTCTGACGGGCTGCTCTGACACTTTGTACATCAATTTGATAGACAATCTAGAGCCGGATACTCCCAATACAGATACTATTTCTATAGACATAGCCGTGGGTGAAATTTTATCCGACTTCTGTCTCGACACTACGGAATTGAGCGGCGCCATAGAATATATAGTTAACGACTGCGAATCAGAAACCGAATCGGCTCAGGTCGATTTCACAGACGACTACTGCCTCGAGATTACCGGGATAGAGGAAGGAGTCACGCAGGCATGCATCGTCATCTGCGACGAGTTCGGCGTTTGCGACACCACCATTCTCATCATCAATGTCGCTGATAACACAGATCCGGAGGGCGACAGAGAGCTGATCATCTATACCGGATTCAGTCCCAACAACGACGGAGTCAACGACTTCTTCAAGATTAAAAATATTGAATACTACCCCGACAATGAGTTGATCGTCTTCAACCGTTGGGGAAATAGAATTTATCAGACTACATCTTACACGAATGCAGATCCGTGGACGGGCCGATTTGGCGACAGAATCTTACCGGATGGCAGTTACTTCTACTTATTGAATGTCGTGATAGATGGGCAGAATAAAAGGTTTAGCGGCCTGGTCGAGTTGAGAAGATAAGACCGCCGGAAAGAAATACCACACACTTAGACGAGTGGGGTTGCAGGTTGAAAAAAGACTTTTGCAGCCCCATTTTTTTTATTTCCTTTTCATCAGAGGCACTTCTTTGGCGACCATTTGCACGGTGTTCTTAGTGCGCGCCTCGACGAGGACAATCTTTCCCTGCCTCAACATCTCGATGGTTTGCGGCGTATAATGCCTGACGGTAATCAGTTCCAGCCCTTCATCGTCCACTACTACTTTGAAATTTTGGCCAATACTTTTTGCAAACTGCAAAACCTTGTCGTCAATATTGTTCACGCAGACGGCAAAGCTGATAGCGGTATTTTGCATGAGGTTCACCTGGAGGCGGAACTCGGCAATCTTGTTAAACAGAAAACTCAGATGGTGCTCGGCGATAAAGGAGAAGTCTCTCGTTGAGATGCTGAGCAGAGACTGGTTTTTTTCCACTGCGACCATCGGAGGATAGAGGTCGTCCACATCAGGCCCGATGTAGGTTCCCTCTCCTTCGGGGTTGAGGAAAGATTTAACATAGAGCGGAATGCTCTTGTTTTGCAGGGGCTTGATGGTTTTTGGGTGAATGACTTTTGCTCCGTAATAGGTCATCTCAATGGCCTCCCGATAGCTGAGGCGGTCGAGTTTGGTCACGTTCTCAAACAGCCGCGGGTCGCCGGAGAGTATGCCCGGCACGTCTTTCCAGATGGTCATGTCCTCTGCATCCAGGCAGAAAGAAAAAATAGCGGCCGTGTAGTCGGAGCCTTCCCTGCCCAGGGTGGTCGTCGTATTTTCTTTGGTGCTGCCGATAAAGCCCTGAGTGAGGATAAAGCCTTCCTTCTCCAGTAAAGGCAGCACTATTTCCTGGGTGTTGGCGATGGTTTCATCCCACTGAACCCAGCCTTCCCGATAGATATCATCCGTCAGAATGATATCCCTGGCGTCTAACCAATGCGCCTTCAGCCCCTGCCGGCTGAGGTAATCTGCAACTATCCTGGAGGCGGCCAGCTCGCCGGCGCAGACAATCTGGTCGTACATGAAATCGTAGTTTGGATGTGGCTCTTCCTCCAATACCCATTCCACGGCGACAAAAATATCGTTGACTTCATCGTAAACGGGGTCGCCCTTTGCGAACAGGTCATCCATGATTTTATAGTGAGCCATCTTCAATTCTTCCAAAAGGCGATGAGCCTCTTCGCTTCTTTTTTGGGCATGAGCCGCCACGATAAGTTCTAATGCATTGGTCGTTTTTCCCATCGCCGAAACCACAATGACGAGCGGGCTATTTTTATAAGCATGTAAAATGGATGTTACGTTTTCAATACCAGGTGCGTCTTTGACAGAAGCGCCGCCGAATTTGAACACTTTAAGTTTCTTTCTCATTTTTTAAAAAGACGGGATTAGTAGTTTTTGAAATTGGACGAGCCAGGCTCATTCTCAAAAAGTGGCGGCAAAGATAGGTTTTGAAAGAAAATGGGAAGGGGAAAGAGCGCCTTAAGTTGTCGGCAGCCCTATGGATAAAAAAAAATCCAGCCACAATTTTCAATTTTCCAAACTGAATCTGTAGCTGGATTTTTAGCAGCTTACTTAAAAGCCTATAAGATTAATTGAGACTGAAAAGCAGTCCTTTTTGTCTGATCCTGGATTGCAGTTTTTTCAAACCCTGGTATCTGATCTGGCGAACCCGCTCTTTTCCAACGCCTAAGTATTCGCTGATTTCTTCCAGGCCATAAGTCCTGTCTTTTCCAATTCCGTAAAACATGGCCAACACCTGAGCCTCGGTTTCGGAAAGACCATTGAGCAGCAACTGTACCTCCTTCTGTAGCGATTCTTTGTAAACGACATTTTCGTCGGGCATCGGCAGGCTGTCGTCCTGGAGGAAATAAGACAGTTCCGTGTCTTCGCCTTCCTGGATAGGAGCGTCGAGCGAGCTACACTGGCCGTTAGACTCTAAACATTTCTCAACTGCATCGTGCGTCAGGCCGGTTTTGATAGCCAGTTCCTCGATCGTCGGCTCTCGCTCTAAGACCTGCATGAGGTCGTCTCTGACGCGGAGCACTTTAATCAGATTGGACTGATGGTTGAAAGGCACTCTGATGCCCCTGGCTTTTTCACCTACAGCTTGGAGTATGCTCTGGCGAATCCACCATACCGCATAGGAAATGAATTTGAATCCCTTCGTTTCATCAAAACGTTCGGCGGCTTTCAAAAGGCCGAGATTTCCTTCGTTGATAAGATCGCCCAGCGTAAGCCCGCAATGTTGGTATTGCTTGGCCACTGAAATGACAAATTTCAAATTGCAGTTTACAATTGTCTGGAAAGCGTCCTGATCGCCGGATTTATACCTGCGGAACATATCCACTTCCTGTTCCGGAGTCAGAACGTCATAGCGGGAGACTTCCGTCATGTATTTTTCCAGGGACTTGGCATCCCGCCGGGTAATTGATTGAGTTATGACTAATGCCCTCATTGAAATAAAATATTAAGTGCTATTTAATTTATAAGGTAAAACCTGACGTTGTCGCGCCAGATAATGGTTTCAGTTAGTTGCGATTTTCGCTATACTTTTTGGATGTACTACCGGGAAAATTCGTTGGTGAAATTTGAAACATGCATAAAACTCTTTTCGCAGGAAGAAAGTTGGTTGAATTGAAAAAACGGGTTTTAAATCTTTCAAATTCTGCAAAATTTTGGTCTGCAACAAGACAATGAAATACGACTCTTTTGGATATTTTCCAGTTATGGGAAAGAAAATCGGTAGTTCCAGAATTCAACGTCAGGTCTATTAACACCAACTCGTTGATTTTGTTTTATTTAGTCAAAGGTTTTTCTTTTTAAAAAACCTTCTCAGCGAGAACAGTCAAATTACTCCTCTAAAGCCTTGATACAACTTTTTTATCAATTAAGAAAGCCTCTATCTAAGGGGTTATAAGGCTCAAACTGTTTCTCTCACTCCTTCTAAGCGCCTCAATACTTTTACAACAGCTTCCATCTTTGCGGAAGTCAACGAAAAATCGGGTTCAAAAACAACCCGAATCTCCTTATCAAATGCCGCTCTCAGGCGCTCTGTTTCAAAACTGCTTAGAAGAGGGGTCGCAAATAAACGGAAATTTCTATCAATTACATCCCATGTTACGAGATATTCCACTTCCTGGTCGGTTTTCTTTCCTTTCACCAGCAAAAAGCTATAGTGTTTAAAGGTCGGGCCGTAGCTCCTCAGTAACCACTCCGGCGGCCACGATCTAAATTCGGCCATCACACCCAGGCGGCCAGGCGGGATTGCAGACAGTTTAGCCGGCCTACCATTTCATCGTAAAGCCAGTCGTCCGGAGTCAGGGATTCCCAGGGCAGCCATTTCTTTTCCCTAAGGCGGAAGAATTCGAGATTCCCCGGGCGCAGTTTATACTCGAACTTGGGAACGTCTTTTGGGATAAATCCCGGGTAGTAGTAGGCCATGCCTTCTTTTATCCCAAATTCGATCTCCAACAGCATGGTGTAAATGCCCAGGGTAAATTGCCGATAAGCCGGGTCGTAGGCAGCTTCCAAAGATGCGATACTTTTGTGCCCGCGGTCAAAAATGCTAAACGCCGCCAGGTTTTCTCCATGATACACGACGACTTCCCAGGAATTGAAAATCCGGGGCGAAACATTTTCTTCACCAAATAAAAGAAAGTGCAAAGGAAGAGGCTTAGCAAAATGGTGAACCTGGTTTTTATATTTGCACCAGACCCTTTCCTTTTCCAGGGAAAAAGTAAAGGGTCTGATTTTCACCTGAAACAACCGCCCATTCCGGCGCATCAGTTCCGCCAGTCTTTTTTTCCAGGTAAAATCCTTCAGGGGTAGGCGAAGCATCTGGCAGGATCTGTCTTGATTTTCAACCCATCTCACATAATTTGAATGGACTTCCAAACCACTGCGAAACCAGCCATTGGCGAGCATATTATCTATACCCGCCGGCGTAAGCCGGACATCTCTGGGTAGAAAACTAAGGCGTGGTGATCTATTGGGGAGCATACTATCTATACCCGTCGGCATACGACAATCTACTGTGTGCACACCAAAAAAGCCGGATAAAAATCTGATTGCATTTAATTTGATTTAGTTTCTCTTTAAAAGTTCACTTAAGCCAAACCGCCTAAAGAGCGGATTAGTTCCCAAAATTCATAGATAAATAAAGGAAATAGGTGTAGTAAAGACATCCTTTCATTTCAGGCGACCCGCAGCGCAGCATCTTTTCCGCAATTCCCGTTTGTGAAAACAAACCGGCAAAATCCTCTAAGTTTGCGGCAGGAAAATACGGCGGATAAAACAGCCGCCTCAAAGGCATTTCCTCTCCGATTTTTCAGCTTCCCGGAACAATAGAAAATAACATTTTTCCTACACCAAAAATATTTTTATGAAAAGTTTCTTCCACATTCTCGCGTGTTTATTCCTGTTTTCTTTTTCTGCCTCCTCGCAAATTACCATCCATTCTACCAATATAAATCCGGTGGGTTTTGTGGCTGGCCAGGCAACGGACACCCTCCCGGACGCTTCTATCCAGCCTGACGGAACGGGTTTGCAGAACTGGGATTTCACAGCGCTCCAGAGAGGCGAGGCCTTTAGCACGCTTTTCCCCGCCCCCGCCGGCACGCCCTATTTCGGATTGTTTCCCACTGCCAATATCGCCGCCTTTGTCAGCGAAGCAAATACATACGTCTATTTTGAGATGACTCCGGAGCGCCTCAGCATCATAGGCAGCTACGGATTTTTCAGCTTTGACACTCTGTCCGTCAACACGGGAATCGTCTTTACCCAAAAACAATCTGTTATCCGCTTCCCCGCCAATTTCAATGATGCCTATACGGAAAATTCACAGGCGGTCGTCACCCTGGCTGGAAGTCTGGTCGGCGTCCCTTACGACAGCGTGCGCTTGGTTTCCAATTACATCAGGGACGTAAAAATTGACGCTTATGGCCAAATGACGACTCCCGATGGAAATTACGAAACGCTGCGCTCCACAGAGACCGAAACCAAAACAGACTCTGTATATATCAAATCCGGCCCGGTCTGGTTCCCCCTGCTCGGATTTAGTCCGACTACCCTTGTTTACTACAATTGGTGGACCTCCGATTTGAATCTCAGTTTCCCCGTCGTCCAGCTGGTTTATAATCCCAATAGCGGCAAGTCTAACGTAAGCTGGTTAACAGACTATATTTCTTCGGCATCCGAAAAATTTGCCGGATTGGAGCTGAATCTCTATCCGAATCCAGGCTCAGATCTTCTAAATGTCTCCCTGCCGGATGAATTTACCGGAACCGTGGAAATATACGATCTGAATGGGAGAATGCAATTGCGGCTGCCCTTTCAGGGCGCCAATGAGCAGTTGAATTTACAGGCTCTTGTCAGCGGCTCCTATGTATTAGTTTTGAAAAATAAAAATGGAAGCCCCGCCGGCTCGAAGCGCTTTGAGATAATCCGATAAGTGGATTTGGAAATTCACGGTGAAAAATCTGCGAAGAAAATCAGAAGTGAATTCGGAGTGATTTTCCCCCCCTCGGTGTAAATCATCTACGGAAAACCGGGCATAAAAAAACCTGCAGGAAGGATCCTACAGGTTTTTTTGTGCCAAAAATACCTTTAGCGGGAATGGTATTTTCTCTTTTACCCTTTATAAGTTTCTAAAAATCAAAATCTTAAGGGAAAAGGTATCGCGGCAAATCTTCATCAGCGATTGATCTGAACATATCCCGATTTCGGCTTTTTCCCGTCGCCTAAGTCCAGATGGTAGAAGTAAGTGCCGTCGGGTAAATCTTTTCCTTTCCAGACGCCATTCCAGTCATTTTGATAATTCGCGACTTCAAGAACCTTATTCCCCCATCGGTTATACACGATCAGTACGTGATCCGGATAGTTCTGCAATCCTGAGATTTTGAAAAAATCATTAACTCCATCACCATTGGGCGAGAAGCCGTCGAATATTTCCAGGCCTTGGCAACGTACTGTTACAAACACCGTCGCCGTGTCGCAGCCTAAGGAATTGCAAATTTCGTAAGTCAAAACATCAGGGACGTCGTCGTCGCAGTATCCGTTGTCAGGCACGTAATTTATCGTCCCATTCGGCAGGAACACGGCTTCGCCATGCAGGGGCGGAGAGACGATGGTAAACTCGACAGATGGAGTGATGGCGTCATTGCCCAAAACGTTGATGTTGACCACTGCGCCTTCTCCCGTCAGGATGGTGTCGTTGACCGCTACGGGGTGGGATGCGTCGTCTCCAATCACGGCGATTTGGAAGAAGGTCGTATCGCAAACGCCCATATCATCGCAGGCGACGTAACAAGCTGCACCAGTTCCAATCTCAATCCCCTCATATATCACGCAATTATTTTCCAATGTAAAAACAACAGGGTCGGCTCCGCCGGGCGGGCAGGCAACTTCAACACTGACCAGATTGCCGGGCAACCCAGAAAAATCGAGGCATAGCGTATCGGAAGCGCCGACCAATATCGTATCAATCACCAAATCATTGTCTGTACAGAAAATCTGCACTGTAAGCGCATCGGAGCAAAGAGTCAGCGTATCTGTGAGGCTCAGCGTAAAGGTTCCGTAAGGGACGTCAATGGCCACGCCTAAGGGAACAAAAGTTGCATTGACGCCTAGCACTACTTCGATTCCCGTCAGTTGCTGAATAATCTTCATGGAGCCGTAGCTGCTTTGCGAATTTCCGCCTTCAATCAGCGTTGTCTGGCTCGCCGCATCAAATACAACCTGCCAGCTACCCGATGGATCCCAGGCGTTCATAGAGTCAACTAATTCTTGAACCGCATTGAAAACGGTGGAAAAGCCTATGCCGTTCACCAACCAGTTGTCCACAGCGTAAGGTCCGAAATTCCCCTGGTTGGGCAATTCGGAGTAATTCAACACAAAAATGCTGTCGTAATCACATGGTGCAATCGACCCGGTATAAACCTGACCATCCAAGCTAAATACCTTGTGCTGCATTTCGAGCAGCGTAATCGGTAGGCAAATCTGTCCCGTGCCCTGTTCGCAGGATATGCTCTCTGTCAAAATATCCCCCGGGAAGTAATCCGGACAGGGCTGGACAACTGTCGCATGAATAAATATAGTTGCGATCGTATCGCCAAAATGCACTGTAAAGCAGGCCGTATCCTGTCCCGTCAACTGCCCTGTAACCGCCACGCAGGCGCTGGCGTCGTCAAAAACGAACGAAGCATTTCCATTCCCAGGGCAATTGCTTTCAATGCTATCAATTTGCGAAAGGAAAATGCCGTAATCTTCCAAACAGAAATTTTCAGAATCGCCTACTTCTACAGTTATTTCAACCGTTACAGACACTTGAGTCAGGCAGTGTACCCAGACATTTATCGTGTCAGAGCAGCCCTTTATCGTATCGGCAAAAACGAGCTGGTGGTAGCCCGTATCCAACTGAATCGCAGCGTACTGACTGCCTAAGTCGCAGGATTCTATCTCTCCCGTATAAGGCGAGCCGTTATCCGTCAGATAGAAATTGGAGATATTAAACAAGGGGATGTTGGAACAGAACTGAGCGGTTCCATTGCAATCGTCGGCGACTAACTGCAAACCAGAGACCGGCGCCACCCCGCATCCCGTCGGGCCGGAATCGCAGGTGACATTGGCTGTGAGCGTGTCCTTACAGCCGGTATTTAGATGAATAAAAATGATCTCGTGAAAGCCTGTGTCTAACTGGATTTGTGTGTATATGCTGTTGCAAACTAAAAAGCCTCCTGAATACTCAAAGCCATTGTCGAGGACTCCGAAATGGGAAATGGAATCCAACAGGATCGGCACGCAATAGCCTTCAATGTCGTAGCAATCCGTCACGTGGAATTCCTGCAGCCCATCGGGGAAGAAGTCAAAGAGGCTGCAAAGAGGGGTCACGCTGATGTTGAGCAGGGTAGTATCGCAATTTCCCAGGTTGTCGCAGACGACGACGCAGGCCTGGTCATTTCCGACAAATCCAAAGGCGGGATTAAAAGTGAAACAGTTACCGCTGATAATAATCATGCCGTTCTCCGGCTCCTGGCAGACCGACAACTGGCTGAAAGTTCCCGGCAGATTATCCGCATCGAGACAGACAACCTGACTGGGCGCATTTTCCACCGTAGTGATATTGAGAATGTTGGCTTCTATTAAGGCGTTCACCGTCAGGCTGTCTGCGCAGCCGGTGGAAATTTCAGTCAAAATAAACAGGTGCTGACCGGCGCCCGTAATCTTCACCAGGGTTCCGGTGGGTATCCCGCTGAATCCGGCCTCTAATTCACTGACTGCACCGCCTGCAATATGCAGGACGCTCAGGGTTCCGTAGATACCGGCTTCATTGCCGCTCGAAATGGTGAAGTTCGAGGTATGCAACTCCCAGTCTCCGGCAGGATCCCAGTCGTTCATAAAACCCACCAAATCGCCGATATTGGAAACCGTGGCCGTAAAAGTATTTCCATAGGCATTCCAGGTAACAGAGTAAGGCCCTTCATTCCCCTGGCCATAGACGAGGCCATAAAAGTAAACGTAAGCCGAATCTGTCTGGCAGGCTGCATATCCGTTGGCGTAGGGACTGCCGTCCAATAAAACCTGATAGTCCAAAATATCCGTAACCGGCACAGGCAGGCAAATCTCAGCCGTATCATTGCTCAGTGAAACGAGTTCCTGATTCGGAGCAATAAAATCAGAGCAGGGGGAAGCCGCGTCATTGAAACTGACGATGATAATCGTCGTGTCGCATAGCGGAGGGAAGCCCTCTGCGCAGTGAACGACGCAAATAGTCGTAAGACCCTGGAAGTCTTCTGCCAGATCAATGTTTACACAATTATCGAAGAGAGCGACTGCCGCTTCGTCTGGATTCAGGCCGCAGATTTCCGCCGAAAAGACGGCGCCTGGTATCTGTAGTTCGTTCCCCGTCAGGCAAAGATCAAAAGGCTCCGTTGAAACTGCCTCCGCGTAAACCGTGTCAACAGGCGCCAGAACGCTCACTATAGCTACTAATGTATCGCAAACCTGCGGCAGGTAGTCGTCGCAAACGACCAGACAAAAAGCGTCGTTTCCGACAAAACCGAATGTCGGCAGGTAGGAGACGCAGGAGTCCGACGCAAATTCTAATCCCCCGTTTGCCGCCAGGCTACAAAAATTCATCTGTGCGAAGGCGCCCAACAATTCATCCGTATCAAAGCAAATCGGGGAAAGCGGCGTATTCATCGGAGTGAATAAAAAGATCGTATCCGTACTCACCGGATGATGCTCTATCGCAACGGCGACAGTGTCGGCGCAGCCATTCAGGGCAGTCATGATGACTTCGTGAGTTCCCACGCCGGAGAGCGTGATTTGAGAGCCGCTAAACACCTGAATAATTTGGGTCGGCAATGTATCTGTCTCCACTCCAATCCGGGTGACGACCATGTCGCTGTAATTCACTCCCGAAACGCCCCCGCTAATCTGTGCGAGCGCGGGGTCGTTCGTCCAGGCGCCGGCGGGATCCCAGGCATTCAGGGAGTCTGTCAAAACTTCCAAATCAGCCATGTAGCCGAAATATTTATCGTCCTCAATTTTCCAGGACTCTAAAAAGTAGGGAGCCGGGCCGAGCGATGAGTAGTCGTAAACCACCCTGTCCACCAAACCGCAGGGAGCAAAGGAGCCGGTAAAGTCTATGCCATCCACTGAGACATTGAAATAGCCGATCTCAGAAGTGGGGATGGGAAGGCAGAAAGGAACCGAATCGTCCGGCGTCAAAAAACTAAGAGAGGGTTGATCGAAAATATCATGGCAGATGACGGGCGACTCAATAGTAATAATCGCAACAGTGGTATCGCAAAACGAGTCGCTACAATAGACGATGCAGACCGTCGTCGTTCCGTAGAAATTGCCGGTTTCCTCAAAGCTCAGGCAGGCGCCATCAATTGCTCCGTTTATCTGTGCCAGACTGATGTCGCAAAACCCGGCGAAGTCAATCGTCCCCGGCAACTCGATGAAGTCGCTGCTCAGGCAGGTATCTACTGAAGTTTCTTCGGGCGGAATGGTCAGGTAAATGGTGTCTCTCTGGGGCAGAACGGAGACGATAAAAACTGATGTATCGCAGATTTGAGGAAAGCCGCCGTCGCAGGCCAAAATGCAGAAGGTATCCTGACCTGCAAAGTTGTAACCCGGATAATAAAAAACACAGTTGTCAAATAATGGAACGGCGCCATTGGAGGCAAATTCGCAATAGCCAATGTTGAGGATGGTTCCTCCTGGCAACTCACTCCCATCTAAGCAATAATCAGGGGTCGGAGTGTTGACCGTCGTAGCGAGATAAATAGTGTCGGTAGTTGGGGGGGAGAAAACCGGATTGATATAGAGGGTATCGCTGCACCCCGATTCAAGATTGTTGGCGATAAGGATTTGCTGGCTGCCATTGGTCAGATTGAGAATAAAGCCATTTGGAACAATAGAAAAATTAGTCATCTGGATAGACTCGCTACCCGAGGGTACGTGGGTCAGCTTTATATCTCCATAAATCTGGTTCAGGTTGCCGCCGTAAATAATGTTGGCCGTCGTATTGATCTGCCAGTTTCCCGTAGGGTCAAAAGTATTCATCAGGCTTACCAACTCTATCATATTATTAAAAAAACCGGTATAGGTAATGCCGTTGACAGTCCAGGAATTTAGCACATAAGACCCGTTGAAGCCATCGCCCACCAGAAAAGCGTAAGTATAAACCAGCACAGAATCGAAGTCGCAGCTTTGGAGATTCGTCAATTCCAAACCGTTGAAAATCAATTGATAATTACCTGCAACAGCCGGGCTGAGAGGAATACAAACGGGCGTGGGATAGTCAAAGTAAGGCGCCACGATGGTGTCCTGAGCAAAAATTTCATCGCAATTATTCTCCACCGTTACCTTGAGGTAAGTCGTATCGCACAGGATGAAGTTGTTTTCAAAGCAATGCACCACGCAAATCAGATGCGGAGAAAGACCCGTAAAGCCCGCCGCGGGAACAAGATCAAGACAATTATTATCAATATTTGTGGCCAATACTGTCGCCGCATTTCCCTGGTTGCAGAAGCCGGCGCTCGTGGGGGCGCCCGGAATATCAAAGACCGACGGGTCAATACAATATTCCGTCGCCTCGCCGCCCTGAATAAAAACCTGAAGCGTATCGCCGTTTGAAAGCGAGCCAGACAGTCTGCTCAGATTCCGGGAAAGATTTCTATTGGAGGAAGGAAGTTCGGATACTGTTGTTGTTTCAAAATCTGACGCCCTTCCATCAGCCCATACCTCAGGCAAAAAGAAAGCAGAAATCCAGCAAAAAACTACGGCAGCAAAAATAAGCCCCGGACGCATCCGCATATTTTGCTTATAATGTAAGAACTTAAATTCCATGAACGAGGGATTTGATTGGACAATCAAGCTCAAATTGCTTTTAAATTGAACCGAAACACTGATGCTCCGTCAGGTTTAGAATTATCTTTTTTTAATTTTTTTGTCAGAATATCTGACTTTTAGCTGTATCGCGTAGTTTTCTCAAAAGGATTTTCTCAAATTTCAAAAGGAAAGAACCTCTCTCTAAATCAAAAAACTTCTGGCATTTTTATCCTGAATTATATGTTTAAACGCTTTAGAGGAGTGATGACCAAAAAACCGGGTGAGTAAAGCCAAATCTCAAAAGAGTAGCAAGCGTGTGAGAGCTAAGAAAGACTCGCAAAGATATTGAACTTCAGGAGAATTTTGCTGTCTTTTTTTAGTAATTATATGAAACAGACCGCAAAAGAATAGGGAGTATAAATGTGGTGGTTCGTTGAACGCCATGCGTTTCCCAGTTACCTTAGCCGCCTGGAAATATGCTTCCGGCAAAACAAATATCATACCTAATGCTAATAGATACGCACGCCCATCTTTACTTAGAGGAGTTCGATGGAGACCGCAAAGAAATGATAAATAGGGCTTTAGATGCGGGAGTCCATCGCTTCTATCTTCCCAATATTGACAGCAGTTCCATCGAATCCATGCTACAGATGGAAGTTGATTTCCCAGGCCAATGCCTGGCCATGATGGGATTGCACCCCTGCTCTGTCAACGAAAACTACCTGTCAGAACTTGCGATGGTCGAAAAGTGGCTGGCTCAGCGCTCTTTCAAAGCCATTGGAGAAATAGGAATCGACCTCTACTGGGATACTACTTTTCAGAAACTACAAGAAAAAGCCTTCCTCACCCAGCTAGGATGGGCCAGGGAACTCGATCTGCCTATCGTCATTCACTCGCGAAATTCCATTGACCTCATTATTGAATTGTTATCACAAGAAACTGACGGAAAACTTCGGGGCGTTTTTCACTGCTTTACCGGCACGGCGGAACAAGCGGCCAGGGTGATGGATCTGGGCTTTTTTATGGGAATCGGCGGCGTGCTGACTTTTAAGAACTCAGGCCTGGCCGAAGTAGTCAAAGATATACCCTTAGAGCGGCTCATCCTCGAAACGGATTCGCCGTATCTGGCGCCGACGCCCTACCGGGGAAAACGCAATGAAAGCGCATACATCAAAATTATTGCAGAAAAATTAGCCTCCGTAAAAAACATTGATTTAGAAAAGGTCGCCTTGCAGACAACAAAAAATGCAGAAGAAATTTTTGAAAAAAAGTCGAAAGCAGAGGCTGCCCTAAGCTAAAAACACCCCAGCCCAGAGAAAAACCATGCTGTTAAAGG
Source organism: uncultured Saprospiraceae bacterium (assembly GCA_964643005.1). Lineage (GTDB taxonomy): Bacteria > Bacteroidota > Bacteroidia > Chitinophagales > Saprospiraceae > UBA6168. Next base: position 36,261 of record CAZXQI010000027.1, read on the forward strand.
CTCCTCCCCTTCCAAATTATTTTTTGTAAATATGTCCATTTTTGAAAATTTTTGATTTCTAACATCTTTTTACAATTTTTGCGCAGTTTATTGGCAGACTGAATTTTCAATCTAAATTTGCCTCTTGTTAATCGGAGTTCAGGGAGAGATGGCCGAGTGGTCGAAGGCGCACGCCTGGAAAGCGTGTATACCCCAAAAGGGTATCGAGGGTTCGAATCCCTCTCTCTCCGCAGAATAGTTCACCCCTTCGGCCAATTGAAAAATCTTCCAAAAGGAAATCATTCATTTTTAATAATCACGTCTAACGACTTACTAATTTTAAACGTTAAACTCTACGACTATGCGCAAATTATTAGCTCTTTTGCTTGTCTTCAGCCTGGTTATGTTTTCTGTGCAGCTATCCAACGCTCAAGACCCTGACCAGCCGACCAACCCAGAGGATACAGAACAAACGATGACTCAGGAGGAAGCGCCCGTCACCAAGCCTGTCACTACCGATGCTTCTAGTTCATCAGATGAAGCCACCGGTTTCCAGATGCTCAAGGAAAAGTTCATCCAGGGAGGCTGGGGCTTTATGCTTCCTATCCTTATATGTCTAATCCTCGGTCTGGCGCTGGCTATTGAAAGGGTAATTACC
>CAZXQI010000028.1:0-36097 GCA_964643005.1 uncultured Saprospiraceae bacterium
CTTTGAAGGAATTTTAGATTTTTTGGACATGGCTTGTTGTTGTTTTATTTTATTTAATCCCTTCTTATTTTTATTCTCTTATTGCCGCTAACGTTCGGCATATTTGCGAAGGCACGGCATTTGAAAACCGTCACACACTACTGGACATTTTTAAAAATCGCATGATTTTTTAGGGATAATGCCCTGAGTACATATCTGATAAAATCTATGAACCGGAAGCGCTTTGCAGTGAGTATGGCCAAACCTTCCCTGAAAATCGAAACTTCCGGCCATTCGCTCCCATCCTTGTAAATCCGGGTTTTGATTTTCTTTCGTTCTTTCCAACCCTCCCGGATTGCCAGGACATAAGCGGTAGCCACTATTGCCATCATCAACAGGTTTTTGCCGACGTCCTTCAGGTTCAGGTTTTCCAGATTGTAGCCGTTCGTTTATAATCGCTGTCCGGTTTGGCGTCCTCCCTGCCGGGTACCCCGCCAACGTAATCCTTCATCCTGAAAAGATTGACAGTCCGGGCAAGCGGCAAAAGGCAGGTCAGCAGCCAAAGGTTTTTCGCGGCTCCAAGACCGTAAGATTCGTACAAGTCTGTAAATTTGTGCAGGTGTGGTGGAAGCATAGTGTTGAATATAGTAACTCCAACCTAGGTTTCTTCCCATCTTTTCCAGAAATGTCCAGCAGTTTGAACAGAATTATCACCAAAAAGTAAAATCCGGCAATTTTAATTCAGGTTTAATAAAAAAGGAAGAACCCGGCCAAACTTTTGAAGGATAAAACCAGTTAGCCTAATAACTCTATTTCTCAAAAACAAAAATTCCCAGCCATGCACAGCCATCCAACAAAAGTTAAAGTTCTCGAAGTTCAATCCACAGATGTTCGCATTTGTTGCACCAATTGCGGTCAGGAATCTCTCGTCGGCATGAATGACTTAGTGCGCCGAGTGGACAACGGCGCCTACGATTTGCAGAATTTCATTGAACATCCCGACCAGTTCGATTTGTGTGAAAATGAGCAAAACTGCTGGCGCGAAGAAGAACTGGAATTAAAAGATTTTGACAATAGCCCAAAGGCTAAAAGGCTGTTTAAGCCAGTAGAAGTAATGGCCTGAACAGCAAAGTACCCACATTCCCTGAAGTTTATCGTTTGAAAATAAGTTCCTCGCCTGCGCCTAAAGCAGATCCGCCCCCACGGGTTTGCCCGATTTTCGTTTTTTTCAAAAAATCCCAAAAGTTCTATGCGCCTGTGCTTTTTAAAAAATTAGCGCGGGCAGCACAGGAGGCGCAGGCTTTTTTTGCTTTTTAGGCAAATAATTTTCAGGGAATTTCAATCCCTTTCCCCCGTCCTGCTACCTACCTTTGCGCCGCTTTAGTTCAGAGCGATTTCACACTCTTATCAACTAACAAAGTAATTTCACAAAAACATGTCAAAGATTCTCATCATCGGTGCGGGCGGCGTAGGTCGTGTGGTCGTTTTTAAATGCGCCCAACATCCCGAAGTATTTTCCGAAATTCTGTTAGCCAGCCGCACTAAGAGCAAATGCGACCTCATCGCCAGAGACGCTATGGCGGCCACCGGTCACAGGCGCATCAGTACGGCTGCCATTGACGCCGAAGATGTGCCGGCGCTGTCGGCGCTCATTCGGGAATTTCAGCCCAAAATGGTACTCAATGTGGCGCTGCCCTATCAGGATCTGACCATCATGGAAGCCTGCTTAGCCACCGGCGTACACTATTTAGACACGGCCAACTACGAGCCTAAAGACGTGGCCAAATTCGAGTATTCCTGGCAATGGGCTTTTCACGATCGCTTCAAAGAGGCCGGACTGCTGGCGGTGTTAGGCTGTGGATTCGATCCGGGGGTTACGGGCGTTTTTACCGCAAGGGCCGCTAAGCATCACTTCGATGAAATCCACTATTTGGACATCGTGGACGCCAACGCCGGTTCGCACGGCAAGGCATTCGCCACCAACTTCAATCCGGAAATCAACATCCGGGAAATCACGCAAAAAGGCAGATACTACGAAAACGGCGAGTGGATCGAAACCGAACCCCACGCCATCCGCAAAGAGCTTAACTATCCCGACATCGGGCCAAAAGCCAGTTACCTCATCTACCACGAAGAGCTGGAGAGCTTAGTGAAAAACTTCCCCACCATTAAGCGCGCCCGCTTCTGGATGACCTTTGGGGATGAATACCTGACCCACCTTCGGGTGATTCAAAATATCGGCATGGCGGGTATCGAGCCGGTTAAGTTCAAAGGCATCGACATCGTACCGCTCGAATTTCTGAAAGCCGTCCTGCCCGATCCGGGCGAACTCGGCGAAAATTACACCGGCCAGACTTCCATCGGCTGCCGCATCCGGGGCGTCAAAGACGGCAAAGAACGCAGCTACTACATCTGGAATAACTGCCACCACGCCGAAGCCTACAGGGAAACCGGCGCCCAGGGCGTCAGCTATACCACCGGGGTCCCCGCCATGCTCGGCGCCATGATGATGCTGAGCGGCCAATGGTCGGGCAAAGGCGTTTTCAACGTGGAAGAATTTAATCCCGACCCATTCCTCGACAAACTCGGCGATGCGGGTTTGCCCTGGCACGAGGCGTTTGATGTGGATATGGAACTTTAAAAACCCGGAGAAATTCCCTTCGGAGAAATTCTCCTTTTTAGAAAATTTTTCTTTTTGGAATTACCTGAGCAGGAGGAGTTCTCCGGAGGCGAGTTCTCTTCGCCGGGCGATCAAATCTTCGTATTCCAACAGATAGACGTAAACTCCCGGGTCGAGAGGCCGGCTCGATTTCGTGCCGTCCCAGCCGGATTCAGGGTGGTCGGTATCAAAAACCTTGTCGCCCCAGCGGTCAAAAATCTTCAGGTTGATCATCAGGGCATTGGCGCCGTAGGGCTGGAACAGGTCGTTGACGCCGTCTCCATTGGGACTGAATGCGTTGGGGATGTACACGTATTTCCCACAGACATCCAAAGAGATTTCCACCTCGTCGCTAAGCGGGCAATTTTCAAAATAGGCGGAGGCTCTGTAAATGCCCGAATAGCTGAGCGGCATGGAAGGGTTAGTACTTCCATTCTCCCAAAGGTAGCCGCCAGCCCCCGCCGCCGAGGCAGTCAGCGCCGGATGGTCTTCCTTGCAAAAAGCCGTGTCGGAGCCGAGGCTGAAAAAAGCATTGGGATAAGTCTGGTCAAAAAAGCGAACCTCTACGCTGTCTCTGGCATGGCATTTTTCATCAGCTACTAATAAGGTGTAAATCCCATTGGCGGTAACTTCCCGCTGCGGCGAAGTACTTCCATTTTCCCAGAGATAAGCCCATACCTCCGGCGAGGCGCCGTCGAGTAAATAGCTTTTGTCTTCACAAATTAAAGTATCCGGGCCGAGATGAACCGGCGGATTGGGCAACACCGTCAGGATTTTGGAGAGGCTGTCGGGACATTCCCCTAAGAGGATTTTTTGCTGAACGGTAAAGTTCCCTGGTTCGTCGAACAAGACAGCGCCGGGTATATGGTCCGTAGAAAACTCTGGCGTTCCGCTCTCAAAATTCCAGAGCCAGAAACCGATATAGTTTGGATGGATATTCGTCGGCTGGATGCTTTCGCCTGCGCATATCGTATCAGGAATTTGAAAGGCCGCTACGGGGCGAAGAGGGATGGCGCAGGTATCCTTCACGGTAACATTGATAGGCATCATGGAAATATCCGCCTCAAATTCGGTAGTGGAGGTTCTGTAATCCCAGACAAGTTTTCCGGTTTTCGTGTCGAAATTTTGGAGAGAGACGCAAAAGCCGAGACTCTGGCAGCTCTCTAAGGCGCCGTCGGGTTTCGCTTTTACCAAAACTGAAAAGGTAGTCATGTCGGGATGAATGCCGAGGAAAACAAAAGCAATGCTGCCGTCTGGCGCCACCTTAGGAGAGTCGGTAAAGGTATTGGCGCCCCAGAATCCCCGCGACCAAAGCAAATCGCCGTTTCCCTTCACTTTGAAAAGCGCCAAAAGGTTGTCACCCAGATTGTTGAGGAAGACGACCTCATCGTCGGGGGTGACGGTGGGAAGGCCGAGGTTAAAGTTGTTGTCATTCAGGAAGGATTTGGCCCAGATGATCTCCCCCTGCGTGGATACCCTCGCCAACACAATTTCCCGATTCAATGCCGTGCTTCCGTAAATCAGGTATTCCCCGTTTTGAAATTCGTGGACAGAAAAGATATTGAATCCGGTATAGGTCTTTCCCCAGATCACCTGTCCGTTCGTATTCGCTTTGACGAGGATGCCGGCCGGATTTTCTCCGAAATAGCCCCCGATGAGAAATTCCCCTCCGGATCTTGTTTCCATTACAGCGCCTGCGCTGGCCTGACTGTACAGATACAGGGCTCTGTCCCACTCCAAATCTCCAGAAGCCGAAAGTTTAGAATAGCGAAAATATCCCTGTAGGTCTGAGCCGACATGGGAGGCCAGAGCGCCTCCGTCTTTCGTCGCCGTCAGTCTGTTCAGGTAGAAAGTGGGGTTCCTGCCGATCACTTTTTTCCAAAGAAAATTGCCGTTGGGATCCAATTTTATGACCTCCCTGTATTTCTGTCCTCCCGATACGTCGCCGCTGACTAAGGCGAAAATGGAATTGTCATCGCCGACGGACAGCGCAATTATTTCAAGATTGCTATGGATCCAGGTTCCCCAAATCGGTTCGCCCTGGCTGTCCAGTTTAATGATCTGGCCGGAAAAGCCGCTGATGACAAAACCGCCGTCGGGAGAGTTGCACAAGGTTCTGGTCGTCAATTCCCCTTCGGCAAAAGTGATCTTCTTCAGAAATGAATCCTGGGAAAACGACAGCGTCGCCGAAAAAATGAGACCGAAGAGAAGCGCAGATTTTAGGAAGGGCATAAGCGGGTGATTGAACCGGAGAGCAATGGTTTTCAATATTCAAAACGATTGAGACTTTCGTTAGCTGCATGGCAGTCCTCGCTTTAACAAAGCTCCTTAGACAAAGCTAAGAATTGTAAAACAATTTAATTTGCGCCGGAATTGTCACCTAAAAGAATCAGCAAGCCATCATGAACTCAAAATCAGAAACAGTTGCGACGCCGGCCTTCATCCTCGAAGAGCGCCTGCTGAGGAGGAATCTCGAACTCATCGCCTCCGTTCAGGAGGCCGCCGGAGTGGAAATCATTTTGGCGCTCAAGGGTTTTTCCATGTGGAGCGTTTTTCCTTTTGTAAAAAAATATCTGCCCGGCGCCACCGCCAGCTCCCTGCACGAAGCCCGGCTAATTTATGAGGAAATGGGCTGCAAGGCGCACACCTATTGCGTAGCCTACCTGCCCGACGAGTTCGAGGAAATACTGAGTTACAGTTCGCATCTCGTATTCAATTCCATCGGGCAGTACCGGCGCTTCCGTCCGATGATTCCCGATTCCGTTTCCTGCGGCATCCGATGCAATCCGGAATTTTCGGAGGTGGAAACGGAGCTGTACAATCCCGCCGCTCCAGGCTCCCGTCTGGGAGAAGTAGAGCCGGCCTTTGCCGCAGGTCTGCCGGAGGGCGTCGAGGGTCTTCACTTTCATACGCTTTGCGAGTCAACGAGTTATGATTTAGAAAAAACGCTTGCCGCTTTTGAAAAACACTTTGGACACCTTCTTCCAAAAGTAAAATGGGTCAACATGGGCGGCGGCCACCTGATGACCCGCAAAGGCTACAACACAGAGCACTTAATTGAAATTTTGAAAAAATTCAAAGCTAAGTGGGGGGTGAAAATCATCCTCGAGCCGGGCAGCGCCATCGCCTGGGAGACGGGCGATTTGGTTTCCACCGTCCTCGACATCCACGAGAGCCGGGACGTAAAAACGGCCATCTGCGATATCAGCTTTACCTGCCACATGCCGGATACGCTGGAGATGCCCTACCGCCCCCGCATCAGCGGCGCCTCCTCCGAACCGGTCGCGGGCAAACCGCAATACCGCATTGGCGGCGTCAGTTGCTTAGCCGGAGATTACCACAGCGAATACTCCTTCGACCGGGAATTGCAGATTGGCGATCGCTTAGTTTTCGAAGATATGATTCACTACACCATGGTGAAGACCAGCACCTTCAACGGCGTCCGCCATCCGGACATCTGCATCCTGCGCGAAAGTGGGGAGTTGGAATTGGTCAGGCGTTTCGGATACGGGGACTATAAAGGGAAATTGTCATAATTTTTAAAAAATAGAAAAATGAATGGCCAACCGGAGAGGAGTTTTCTCCGTAGAGATAATTTCTCCGAAGGAAAATTTTAATGGAATTTCAACTGAATCACAATGAATACAGCAAAAAAGACAACTCTGCTCGCTCCCGTCGGATCTTACGAATCGCTGCGGGCAGCCATCAGCGCCGGCGCTGACGCAGTGTACTTCGGCATTGAGCAGTTAAATATGCGAGCGCGGTCGGCCAATAATTTCAACTTAGAGGATCTCCTGAAAATTGCAGACATCTGTCGGGAACATGGCGTCCAGACCAATCTCACTGTCAATACCATTCTGTACGACCACGACCTCCCACTGATGAAAAAGATAGTGGATACGGCTAAGAGCAGTGGAATCAACGCCATCATTGCCATGGATCATGCGGCTATCAACTACGCCAACAGCATCGGTATGCCGGTGCATATCTCCACGCAGGCGAATATCACCAATATCGAGGCGCTGAAATTTTACGCTCATTTTGCCGAGGTCATGGTATTGTCCCGGGAGCTAACGATGATGCAGGTGGCCAAAATCTGTCGGGATGTCGAGCGCCAGAACATCACCGGGCCTGGCGGTCTGCCGGTTCGCATTGAGGCATTCGTACACGGTGCGCTCTGTATGGCCGTCTCCGGAAAATGCTACCTCAGTCTGCACACCCACAACTCCTCCGCCAACCGAGGCGCCTGCAAGCAAAACTGCCGCCGCCAATACACCGTAAAAGACGAGGAAGGCAACGAGCTGCTGATTGACAACGAGTTCATCATGTCGCCGAAGGACCTCTGCACCATTGATTTTTTGGACAAGCTCGTGGAAGCCGGCGTACAGGTCTTTAAAATTGAGGGGCGCAGCAAAGGCCCAGAGTACGTCTATGAAGTTACCTCCTGCTACCGCGAAGCATTGGACGCCATTGCCGAAGGCAGCTACACTGCCGAAAAGGCGGCGGCCTGGATGGAGCGCTTAGAGACGGTGTATAACAGAGGTTTCTGGGGCGGCTATTTTATGGGGAAAAAACTCGGCGAATGGACGGACGCGCCAGGCTCCGTCGCCAAAAAGAAAAAGACCTTCGTCGGCCTGGGCGTCAAATATTTTGGAAAAATCGCCGTCGGCGAATTTAAGCTCCAGACGGGCGCTCTCTCCGTCGGCGATGAAATCTACATCACAGGTCCCACCACCGGCCTCATCCGAACCACCGTCGAAGCGCTGCGCCTCGAAGACCGGGAAGTGACCGAAGTCAAAGCCGGCGATTCCTTCTCCATGCCCGTCAAAGAAAAAATTCGCCCTTCCGATAAACTGTACAAAGTGGAAAGCGCATGATTCAAATTATCCATCTCCGACACAAGTGCATCGGCTGTAATGCCTGCGTAGAAGCGGCGCCCTCCCACTGGGTCATGTCTAAAAAAGACGGCAAAAGCTATCTCCGCAAAAGCAAACGCAAAGGCGATTACTACATCCTGAAAGTCTCCGACTTAGAATACGAAGAAAACCTGCTCGCCGCAGAAAATTGTCCGGTGAAGATTATTGACGTAAAGAAGATTGGCTGAGCTTGCAGAAAAAATCTGCGGGAAACATCCCCGCCCTACCGAAGCAGATAAGCCAGGGTAAAAACCAACACAGTCAGCACCATTCCAATCATAAAGATGCTATAGGTGATATGGAGGCGGTGGTATTTCTTGCCCAATGCGCGACCTAAGAAAAACAAATCGTTGGCGATAGAATTTTCGAGGATGTCCTTGTGCTCCGTCACTTCCTTCAGGCCCGCCAAATATTCATCCCTATTCATTTTGTAAAAATTCCCGAAGAAAAACAGGTTGGTTTTGCCCTGTCCGATTTTAGAAAGGTCGGTATATCCCTTCATCCTGACGGGTCGCGTGGCGAGGGTCGCAAAGACGATAGAGAGCAGGCAGGTGAGGAACAAAGTGATGCCGGGATAGACCAGAAAGGGCATATCGCTGAGCTGGGTGACCATCAGGGGCATCCCGAAGGTGATGATCAAAGAGTTGATACTCAACATGATATTCGCCTTGTTGTCGGCGATCTTCGTCAAGTCAATCTGGTTGCGCAGGGTCGTCTTGAACATCATCTGGGCGCTCTTGTTGCCCGAAATGGCGACCGTAGGCTCGATAGCTCCCAACAGGTTTTGGCTTTCCAAACTTTGCTTTTTCAGCTTTTTCAGGGTCTTGCGCTTCTCCTCTCCAAACATGGCCTGCGCCTCGCCGGTGTAAAAGCGGTGCCCGCTCCAAAAATTCAGGTTGTTCTGCAACCATTCGGCATCGCTCATTTGCCTGCCGTGGAAAACCTTCCACTCGTGGCGCAGAGCCTCGGACTTTTCGAAGTAGGGAGCGTCGCCCGTGTTGAAGTCGGCGTCTTTGAGGATTTTTTCGGACAGGGTTGAAGGCTCGACGCTCAGTTTTGTGGTTTCTATGAGCTGAAGCACTTTGCCAATTTTTTCTTCAGGGAATGACTCTTGATGGAGGAAATCTTTAGCAATAGCCTTTCCCGCCTCTTCGTGCTCGTCGTAAGTCAGCGTGAATCCAGTATCGTGGAAGAGAGCGGCCAGTTCTATGATTTCCAATTCGTCTTCCGGCAGTTGGTATTTTTTTCCCAGGCTGAGGGCGGCGTCTCTCACGGACAGGGTATGCCGCAGGCTGTGATAAACGTGGTCTTTCGTCAGGCCTTTTTCGAGCAGTTGGCCGACGAAGCTTTCCGCCTTTTTTATGAGTTGATTTGCCATCGGAGGATTTTCTGTGCGTTAAATGTAATGCATTCTTTTTTGTAGCGATGCAATTTCTCTGGGGCAGCCTCATAGAGCAGGAGTTTCCCACAGATGGTTTTCACCGAAGGAGGAAGTCAATCCGAATTCACTTCGGATTGATTTTGCAGATTTTTTTCAGAAAAATCTTCTCATTCCATCAGTCGGGATCCGTTTCCCATAAGATAATCGAGCGGTCGTCGCTGCATGAGACTAACCAGTTGTTAAAGTTGGTCCAGAGGAGGCGGTTTACGGAGTGAGAATGTCCGCCGTCGCGCCTGCCCTCTAAGACTTTCAGCAGTTGGAATCCTTCGGTCTCCCAGACTTTCAGCGTCTTGTCGCGGCTGGCGGTTGCGAACATCTTCCCGTCCGGTCGGAAAGCGATGTCGTTAATCGTGTACCAGTGCGCCGGCTCGGTAAATATCCTCTCCATGTCGTTTCCAAAGACCAGGCGTTGAGGCGGGCGTCTCTGCCTCCGCTGAGCAACAATTTCCCGTCGGGGCTGTAGCGCACGACAAAAACCGAGTTCTCGTGGGCGTTCTCCACTTCGCGACGGATTTCCATGGTCGTCGCATCCAACAGGTAAATGGAATTGTCGCTACAACCCAGCGCCAGTTCATTTCTTTTTTCACAAAAATCAATACAACGTATCGGGCGATTGCTGATGTAGAAACTCTCCAAAGAGCGAAATTCCTCAGCCGCCCAGCGGGTCAGCCTGCCGTCTCCTCCGGCAGAGAACAAGTAGTCGTTGGCCTCCTGAAGGGCATACACTCCTTTCTTATGGTGGGCAATGTCTTTGGAGGCGGCAGGGTCGCCAAGACTGACCCAGTGCATGCCGCCGTTCATATCGCCGGCCACCGCCACGTTTATTTTTTTTAAAAAATGAAGGACAAAAACCTGAACCCCCACTCTGGCGACCAATTGTCCGGGGCCGAGGCTCCTCATATCCCATTGCACAATCCATCCATCGCCGGCAGCTGAGAGGAAATAATGGTCTTCCCTACCCTGCGACAGGGCAAAAATGGAAGCATTGTGCCCCGTCAGTTTCATCAGTTGCTGAATAGCCATTTCGCAAGATTATTGCAGACCCTGAACGGTTCGCCCCTATAGTTGTTATCCTACCTGCCGGGCAAGGGGAGCCTGTCAGGTAGCGGGAACCGGCGCCGCATGTCCGCAGTGTCAGAAAAAAAATCTTTGCTTTGCATCCATTGGCTCAAAGCAATCGGCTACAAAGTAACGACTTTAAAGGTATGCCCGTAGCGAGCCTTTGCAAGACCTAAGTCATCTTTTATGGCGCTTTTATTCAATAAAATATCCGACAACAAAGCTCATCTCGGTCTGTGGAAAATCGAAGAGTCCGAGGATTTCTTTCTTCAAAAGCTTGACTTACAGCCTGTTGAAAGGGAAGAGCTGTCGCCCATCAAAGGCTTCCGGCGCTTAGAATGGCTGGCCGGTCGGCATCTCGTACAGGAGATGCTACAAGCCTCCGGCGCTACGGCGCGCATCCCCGTGCTCAAAGACGAGTTCGGCAAACCACACATCTGGGAATCTCCATTTCATCTGTCTTTTAGTCACTCTCACGGCTATGTGGCGGCCATCCTGGCTGAGGAACCCGTCGGGATTGATATCCAGCGCTTCGCCTCGAAAATCGGCAGACTGGCGCACAAATTCATGCGACCCGTCGAATTGGAAAGCTTAGAGGAATCCTCGCAGCTGGAGCATCTCTGCTTTTACTGGTGCGCCAAGGAATCTCTGTACAAGGCCTACGGTCGCCGCGAGATTGACTTCCGCCGGCACCTGCTCGTGAATCCTTTTGAATATCGGCCATCGGGGACGACTACGGCCTCTGTCCAAAAGGGAGACTTCCATCATTCTTATGATATCTGGTTTGAAAAAATTGGGGAGTATTTTTTGGCTTATTGCCTGGTTCAGGAATCGGGCGCAGGGGCGGATAGCGAGGTTTGAGAACTGGAAACAATTGGGAACGACGGGAACGTCGCAGAGGCTCTGTGGGTGAACCTGAGTTAGGAGCCGCAACAGAAATTAGTGGAACTTACGCACCCTGCCATTCAAAAAATCCAGGAGGGCATTTCCGTAATGGAAATCTTTTTGACAAAACCATGTGAAATACAAAGCTGCGGATTATCGGTGGGAACTTACCTTTGCGGCAAAAATTAAACATGCCAAAAATTCTTTCAATTCTCATTCTTTTATCGGCGATTTTCGTCGCCTGTAACCAACGCACTGCGAACAAGACGCAAGACACTAAGAACACTCAGAGCGACGCTTCTATTCGCTATGAACAGGAAAAGCACCTGAAAAATCTGCGGCAGTTGACCTTTGGCGGCGACAATGCAGAGGCTTATTTCAGCTTTGACAACAAGAACCTGACGATGCAGGTAAGTAATCCCAAATGGGGGACTTCATCCTGCGACCAGATCTTCACGATGCCCATCGAAGGCTCGAATGGCCAGCGCCCGCAGTTGATCAGCACGGGGAAGGGCAACACTACCTGCTCTTATTTCATGCCTGGCAACCGGCAAATCCTCTTTGCCAGCACGCATTTGGCTGCGGACACCTGCCTCTACTCGCCCAGAATCGTCAATGGCAAGTATGTCTGGGCTATACACAAGGAGTTTGACATTTTCGTCGCCGACCTGAACGGCAACATCGTGAAGCAACTGACCGACACTCCGGGATACGACGCCGAGGCGACCGTTTCTCCCGACGGAACCAAAATCGTGTTCACCAGCACCCGCTCCGGCGACTTAGAACTGTGGACGATGAACATTGACGGTTCCGATCAAAGGCAGGTGACCCATGAATTAGGCTATGACGGCGGCGCCTTCTTTACGCCGGATAGCAAGCATCTCCTATTCAGAGCCAGCCGCCCCAAAACGGCGGAGGAACAGGCTACCTATAGGGAGTTCTTCGCTCAGGATCTCGTTCAGCCTACTGCGCTGGAGATTTTCATCTGCGACTTAGACGGCTCCAACATGCGGCAGATCACCAATCTCGGCAAAGCCAACTGGGCGCCTTATATGCACCCGAATGGAAAGAGGATACTCTTCTCCAGCAACCACCACAGTCAGGGCGGCTACCAGTTCAATATCTTCTCCATCAACACGGACGGCACAGGTCTGGAACAGGTGACCTTCGACAATACTTTCGACAGCTTCCCCATGTTTTCCTTCGACGGCAAATATCTTGTCTTCTCCTCCAACCGCTTCAACGGTGGTACCAGAGATACCAACGTCTTTATGGCAGAGTGGGTAGAGTAACTTATCTTTAGATTTCGGGCGCACAAATCGGATAAATTCCGGTTTGTGCGCCCCTAACACAGAGGCTTCCCATTCCCGCCATATCCCTTTCCTATTTTTTGTTTTTGTGAAATGACCCGCCGGAATTGCGCACGGCAAACCGGCAGGCATCAGAGCTGTAAAAGCAGCGTATTCAGCCTGAAGACACCCTGCCCTGCCGCCTTTTATCGCCAGGCAACATATTCTGTCGGCCATGCGTTTCTCAGTTGCTTTGGCGGGCGCGCGGCTAAGTCTGTATGGGGTTCAAGCAATCCGTGGACAGACGACCAGGTTTTTCCGGGCAATTTTTTTCGCACTGCGGTTTTAGAAATTGCTATTTTTATGCCCTCGTCGAGTTCGCAAAGGATTTTTTCTCCATCTTTAATCCTCATTTTTTAAAAAAGATTATTCCATGAAAAAATGGCTGTTACTCGCACTGTTTTTACCTTTCTTTTCCTGCATTTCGGACACGGATGAACCCGCTCCCGAGCCTTTAAAGATAGAAGGCGTCAGACCGGTTTATGCGCCCGAATCGGAGGCGAGGATTATCAAGGCGCTACCTCCGGCGCCTATCGTGAACTTAGGGAAAATCTATTACAAGGATGCGACAATCTATGTCAACGAGGGCAATCTCGGGGTGCATGTCATTGATAATACGGATCCGACCAATCCGGTGAAAAAGAAGTTCCTGCAAATCCCGGGCTGTCGGGACATCGCCATTAAAGGGGATATACTGTACGCCGACAATGTCGGGGACTTAGTGGCTATTGACATCAGCGACATTGACCATCCGGTGGAACTCAGCCGCATCGCAGCCTTTCATCCTGCCCCGAGCCAGAATTATCCCGAACTCTACGAGGGTTATTTTGAATGTGTGGAGGAAGGCCGGGGCCTCGTCATCGGATGGGAGAGAGCCATACTGACCGATCCAAAGTGCTGGCGTTAAGGGCTGCCCGCTCTTTATTTTTTCAATAAAAAAACTGCGCTAAAATATTTCAAAATGAAAAGTTTCATCCAAAAAATAGCGGCTCCGGCTTTTGCCATTCTGTTGACGCTCGCCCTTTCGGGTTGTGCAAAAGACGCCGGTTCCATAATTCCCGACGGGGGCGCCGGCGTGGGAGGGTCCCTTGCCCGCTTTGTCATCGCCGGAGATTTCCTTTACTCGGTGGATAATACCAAAATCAAAACGGTTAGTCTGGCCAGTCCCACTAAGCCCGAGTTAATTGATGAGCAAACCATTGCCGACGGCGTCGAGTCCATTTTCCGCCTGGGCGACCGACTGTTTATCGGCTCCAGTACGGGGTTGTTTCTCTACACCTTCGGAGCAGACGGCATCCCGCAGCAGCAGGGGCAGTTTCTTTATTCCAATTTCAATTTCCCCATCTATCCCTGCGACCCTGTGGTGGCCAACGATTCTTTGGCTTTTGTGACGCTCAACACCATCGCTACGGTGGAGTTGTGTCGCCGCCGTTCTACCGTTAATGTGAACCTGCTGAATATATTCGACGTGTCTGACATTGAGCATCCTACGCTCGTATCGCAATATGAGATGGACAATCCTCAGGGAGTGGGCTTAGACGGCAAACTGCTATTCGTGTGCGAGCAGCAATTTGGGCTGAAGGTATTCGACGTGTCCGATCCGGCAGATATTCAGTTGGCGGCGCATCTTACGGGACTGGAAGCTCATGACGTCATCCCCTTGGGCGGGTTGCTGTTGGTGGTCGGGTCAAAGGATGTCTATCAGATAGACTACAGCGACCCGACGAATATTCGCATCATTTCACAAATACCAATCGAGGCATGAGGGTAGCTGCGCTAATTCTGTTTTGCTTAGCTGCGGTGATCGCTTCTTCCCAGACGGAGTCGGACTTTCTGCGCCATCGGGTCAAACTTTCTCTGCTGGATTTTTTGGATCCGATTCCGCCTTCCGCCGTGTTGGGCTACGAGCAGTTCATCGCTCCGAATTTTTCGCTCATGGCAGAAGTCGGCCCCTCTTTCATCTACGGCCGGGAAAAACTCAGGGGTTACAAAATTAGAACTGAAGCCCGCTGGTACTTCCACACCTACGACTCAGGCGATCGCTATTACTTAGGTTTACAGGGTCGGTTAAAAAGCTATAACCGCCATGGCGTGGGCAATTTCTGCCGGGAAGACTGCATGTATCGCCAGGAAATAGACTATAGTCTGCAAAGTCGGATCTGGGCGACTCATGTTTCTTTCGGAAGAACCTTTAACCTGAGCAGGCATTTTTCCATGGAACTCGGAACTTTTCTGGGCTGGCGCTGGGGAAGCCGAAAGGCGGCAGACGTCCCTTCCGATGCGGAGCTGGAGCAGCGCTGGGGGTTTAATTTCGAACCCCTCGGCGGCATTTCTACTCCAAGTATCGGCTTTGCCATTAGGGCAGGTTTCGGATGGTAAAATCATCGAAAAAAGTCAGCTGGAAAATCACATTTCAGCCATGAGTAAAAATAAAAGAAACAATACCTCCGGCTTCGTCTTCTCCACGGATCCCGATTTTCAGTTTCCGTCCGACGAGGAAGAGCCGTTGGAAGACCTGCCCCGCGACCAACAGCCGCTCAAAATCTGGCTCGACCGCAGGCAGCGCAAGGGCAAGGAAGTCACCCTTATCACCGGCTTTCTCGGAACGGTGGAAAGCCTGGCCACTCTCGAAAAAGCGCTAAAAACCCGCTGCGGCGCAGGCGGCGCAGTGAAGGATGGGGAAATCCTGCTCCAGGGCGACCACCGCGACAAAGCGCTGGCTTTTCTGCTGGAAAACGGCTATACCCGGGCAAAAAAGGCAGGGGGATAGGATGGGGATTCAGTGGGCATTTTTCACAAAAAAATTCCAGGCGTCCAATTATTTTTTTAATAAAGCCGCCGCCGTCGGATCTGTCAAAGAAAAATCAGGCTAACAACAGCTTTAGAAAATCAGCTCCCCATTGCTTTCCGCTCAATGTTCTTCTTCCTTTTTGGGCTTCGTAATGATGTGCAATGCTAAGGCCGTAAAGACCAATCCGGCTAAGAAGTTGCCAATCGTCACAGGGATTTGATTCCAAATCCACCAGTCGCCTAAACTCACGTCGGCGCCAATCATCATGCCTGCGGGAATGACGAACATATTGACCACGGCGTGTTCGAAGCCATGCGCAAAGAAGATGAAGACAGGTATCCACATGGCGACAATTTTTCCAATAGTAGATTTTGAAGTGAAGGCCATGACTGCGCCCATCGTCACCATCCAGTTGCACAGCAGCGCCTTGACGAACATCACGATAAACCCGTCCGAGCCGGCGGCCTTGTAGTCAATCGTCTTGCTTTCGGCTACGGCTATGATCTTCTGTCCGAGGAGAGAATCCGCCATGTCGAGATGGCCGAATTTGGTGAGGTAAATCACGAACAGGCCCGCATAGACCAGACTGCCGATCAGGTTGCCCAAAAAGGCTAAGCTGAAGTTTCTCGTCATTTGTTCGATGGTGGTTTTTTGGCGCATCACCGCCAGGGGAACCATTGCGAAGGAACCGGTGACCAATTCCAGATTCAGCAGTAAAATCATGGCAAAGCCCGTGGGGAAGACTAAGGCGCCGATGATGTCGAGGTTTGTCTGTGTCGCCGCCGTGTAGGCCAGCGTGGTGGCATACCCCAGAAAGGCGCCGGAAAGCGAGCCTTTTACCAGGATATGAAGCGCAGATAGTTTCGTTTTGGCCGCTCCGGCAACCGCCACGTCTTCTACCATTTCTCCAGGTTTGACGTAATCCATTGTCTCCTTTTTTGTGTGTTATTAAAGTTGAGTACTTCGCTGTGTTTCAGTCGAAGAGAGGAAGAAATTTTTTTTTAAAAAAAATAATTTGCCCCTTTTTTAGCTTCGGCGAAGAAAAGATAATTAGGTAAAATCACATAACCCGGAAAAGATATTTTAGAAGAAACTGTCAGTTGAAAAACGAATTGAATATTTGTCCGGCGGATAAAGTTGTTCGCCCGCCAGGGGTTAGGGCGTCGCCGCATTTTTTAAAAAAAATTCAATTTTAGAAAAGGGAAAAAAGTAAGCGCCTCCCCTTACAGGCTTTAGAGGGCGGCGCCAAATCCATTTTCAAAAAAAATACGGGCTAAATTGTGGCTCCCTCATTTTTCCAAATGCAATGAATATCTCCCACCTTTGCGGCCTCAAATAGAATTATCCGCCATGAATCGTCTCCTTTTACCCATATTTTTAAGCCTGTTTTTTTTCGGAAAATCAGCAGCGCAGGACACGCTAATTTTTGAAGGAAAATGGCCCTATCTCGTCCACATAGAGCGCGAGACGGAGACGAAGGTCTTTTATAAAAAATTAGATAAGCGCGATAAATACCTGCACTATATAGAAAAGCGCTTCGTCACCCAGGTCAACTATACGGATCCTTCCCGCCGGAAAGTAGAATCGGAGCCAATAGACGCGCGGCCTTTGGACGTGTGGGTCAAGCCCATGGGCAAGCCCGCCGTCCAGAAAGGAAGTCTCTTAGCTCTGAACGACACGACTCTTTTTCTGCGAAAAAAGGAGCAATTGGTCATCGGCAAAAAGAAAGTGGACGCCCAGTTGGTGAAGGTTTTCCCCTATGATAAAATCGAAAAAATACAGATAGCGCAGCGCAACCAGGTGCGCAATTACGCCCTTGTCGGCGCGGCGGGAGGCTTTGCCATCGGCTTCCTGACGGGTCTGGCCACCTTTCGGGATTCGCCGCCCTGCGACTCGGATCCTATCGGCGGAAGGGATTGCGACGGCAGCCTTTCCAGCCCCAAAACCGCAGTGGAGAAATCGCTGCTACTCGGTGTTGGCGGCGCAGGCGGGGGGCTGTTGGCAGGCGGGATTTACGGGACGGCGGTGCGGGTGAAAATACCTATCAACGGCAAGCGCTACATCTTCAACGAAGCCATTCCGCGGATGAGGCGTCTGGCCTGGCAGCAGCAGCAGGACGAATCGCCCATCATTAAAGTCCGCCAGAAAAAGCGCAAAAACAAAGATTAAACTATCGCCTGCTTCATGGGTTACTTTTCCGTCTGAAATCGTCCCAAGCGAGATTTCAGGTAAAAAAATCTGTAAATTATTATTTTTGCGCCGCTATGCTTCTAAACATTTTCAAATCTAAAATACACAGGGTCAGGGTTACGGAAGCCAATCTCAACTATGTGGGTAGTATCACCATAGACGAGGCTTTGCTGGAAGCCGCCAATATTTTAGAGGGGGAGAAGGTGCAAATCGTCAACAACAACAACGGCGAGCGCATTGAAACCTACGCCATTCGGGGCGAGCGCAATTCCGGCGTCGTCTGCCTAAATGGAGCGGCGGCGAGGAAATTCCAGCCCGGCGACCTCGTCATCATCATCGCCTACGCCCTAATGACGCCGGAAGAAGCCAAAGACTTCAAACCGGCCACCGTGTTCCCCGACGACAACAATCGCCTTCCGAAATAATCCTTCGACCTTAAAGAATAATTTCTTCCGCCAAACCGACGGCATGAAAAAAGCTATCCTCAATTTTCTTCAGTTTCTTCTTTTCTTGGGTGTAGGGGTTGGCATTTTATTGCTTGTTTTCAGGCATCAAAACCAGGCTTACAGGGACGACTGCTGCATCAGAAGCATCCCCGAATGGAACAGCCTTCAGTCGGAGCAGGAAAAGCAGGCTTTGTTGGAGCAGTGTCGCCAAAGCGGCCTCCAGGAGACGGGCTGTCTTCCCCTCGGCGACAAACTCATCGCCGATTTCAAAAGCGTCAAATTAGGTTGGATAGGCTTAATATGGATTGCCTTTGTCCTCAGCAATATCAACCGCACTTACAAATGGCAGATGCTACTGAAGCCGATGGGCTATCGCCCCCGCTTCATCAACGGCTTTTTGAGCATCCTCGTGGGCTATTTTGCCAATCTGGGGCTACCCCGCTTAGGCGAGGTGGTCAGGGCGGGTTTGCTTTCCCGTTACGAACGCATCCCCGTGGAAAAGGTCATGGGCACCATCGTCGTGGACCGCGTGGTGGACGCTCTTTGTTTGGGCGTCGCCTTTCTACTGGCTTTAGTCTTCGAGTTCGACAAAATCTGGAGCTTCCTCACGGCGAGCGGGGATTCGGGTTCAGGAGGCGGTCTGGGCAGATGGTGGCTGGCACTGCTCCTCATGGGGCTGGCCTTTGCGGGGCTACTCTTCGCCTTCCGCCACAGGATTTTAAGAAATAAATTTTTCCAAAAAATAATTCAGATGCTCAAAGGTTTCTGGGAAGGCATTCAAACGGTGCGCCACCTCGAAAAGCCCTGGCTGTTCATTTTCCACAGCCTCAGCATCTGGGCGCTCTTTTTTCTGATGACCTGGTTGGGATTCCAGTCCTTTGAGCCGACGGCGCATCTCGGATTAGAGGCGGCGCTGGCTGTTTTCGTTTTTGGAACTCTGGGTTTCGTCATTCCCTCGCCGGGCGGCATGGGCACTTTCCACGCCCTCGTCATCGCCTCGCTCACGACCTTTTACGCCATCCGCGGCGACGACGCTTTCGCCATCGCCAACATCATTTTCTTTTCGGTTTCCATCGGCTTCAACATCCTTTTGGGTCTGCTTTCGCTGATTCTCCTGCCTCTAATCAACAAGCATTACCATCCCGACGCTCAATGAAGCGCTGAACATTTAATGTATCAGAGTTCCGGAGCCGCCCGATTTTTGGAGGCGAAAGATATCTTTGCTGCAAAGGTTTTTTTTAACTTTCCCCATCAATTTGAATTCCTATGCGGCATCCGGACATCCCGTCAAAAATCAAAACCTGGCAGCAAGTTCAGGACTCGCTGAGAGTCTGGCGAAGCCGGGGCGATAAAATCGTCTTCACCAACGGCTGTTTCGATCTGTTGCACTACGGCCATGTCAGCTATCTCTCCGCCGCCGCCGAACTCGGCGACCGGCTCGTCGTCGGCCTAAACTCCGACGCCTCCGTCCAGCGCCTGAAAGGATCACATCGCCCCATTCAGGATGAATTTTCCCGCCTTCACGTGATGGCTGCCTTAGCTGTGGTGGATGCCGTCGTCCTCTTCGAGCAGGACACTCCGCTCGAACTAATTCAGTTGATCATCCCCGATGTATTGGTAAAAGGCGGCGACTGGCTGCCGGCTCAAATCGTGGGCGCTGATTTTGTGCTCAGCCGGGGGGGAGAGGTTCGCAGCCTGCCCTTCATTTCCGGCCACTCGACCACTCAGATTGAAAAAAAAATACGCGACCAACCAAAAGAAAAATAAGTGCGTCCCTTCTTCAAAAAGCAAAAATTGCGCAAAAAAATTAATTGAATTTTAATTGCTGTAAAACCTATAGGAATTCTTTTTTTAAAACTAAATTTGTTGCAGCCATAAAATCTTAAAATATTAGTTAATGAATGGTCGTTAACTCAAAAAACTTCTCTACATGAATAATTCACCCATTTTTCAAAAGCTGACAAGCGCCCGCACCGCACTCAGCAGCACCGTTCAAAAAATCCTCGATTTAAACAGGCAATTGAAATCAGGGAAAAAGGATGGCAGAATTCCAGACCCACAAGACATCAGGCAGGAATTGAAGCTCCTGAACAAAGTGGCCGACCAGCAGGCGACGATAGTAAAAATGTACGAAGTCGATCTTCGCAAGGCTAGCAACTAAGCGCACACCGCCCGCTTTTTCACTCTAAAAAAGGCGGGCATTTCCCCTCTCTCTCCCTTCTGTTAGATTCCTTCAAAAATCTTTTGTAATAGTTTAACACACTTTGTTGTGCCTCTGTCGTTATTCCCGCATCTCTGGATAAAATCTGGCATATATTTACCTGATTAGCCATGCCTGCCGTAATTGTTGTCTCAACAAGATCAGGGGAGATGCAAAGGCGAGGCGGCGCTTTATTTAGAAAAAATGAGAACCATTTTAATTTCCTGCCTACTGGCCATCCTTTTCATTAGCCGGCCTGCTTCTGCCCAAACGATGATCGGCAAAGCGACCATTAATGGCAGCCTTGTCACCATGATGTTGGACAAAAACGGAGACACGCTCTACGTAGCCGACGACCTCATGACGGTTTCCCTGACCTCGCCTCGGCATTTTAAAAGCGCGGAAGAATACAGCCGCTACAGGTTGTACCTGCGCTACGCCGCCGTCGTCTATCCCTATGCGAAAGAGGCCATCGCCGTTTTTAATCAGTTGAACCAGGAGACTGAAGAAATGCGCAAAGGCAAGCGCAAGCGCTACGCTAAAAAATTGCAGAAAGATCTCAACGATAAATTCGAGATGCCTTTAAAAAATCTCACCAAGACCCAGGGTAAGATTTTAGTGAAAATGGTCGAGCGGGAATTGGAAGTTCCTCTTTACGATCTCATCAGAACCTACCGAGGCGGCCTGACTGCCGGCTATTGGAACACCATGAGCAAGTTCTGGGGCTACGACCTCAAGCGAGGCTATATGCAGGGAGACGACCCCATTCTCGACGCAGTTCTCGAGGATTTTATTTTGACGCACCCGCAAGGCTGAGCCGGATAGTTTGAACCAGGTTCTTTTTTAAATGTCTTTTTAAAATAGTTTTCCTCTATCGCAGAGAGGTCGTTCAATTTTGAAATTGTCCTCTTCGAGCCTTGGAATTTATTACCGCAAACGCACAAACTTTACCCTCCATGTGGACAGAAAAAGACAACTCCCTTCAGGCTACCTTTTTATTTAAAAATTTCACGGAAGCCTTCGCCTTCATGACAGAAGTCGCCTTTCAGGCTGAAAAATCCGATCACCATCCCAACTGGTCAAACGTCTGGAACAAAGTCGGCATCGAACTGAGCACCCACGACGCCGGTGGAGTGGTGACGCAAAAAGACCGGGAATTGGCGGAAGCCATCGATAAAATTGCCGCGAAGTATTTAAAGCCCTGATTGCTCCCGATAGATTTCATGCAGGATTTGCATCCTTTTACCTTACCTTCACGTCCCTGAAACAAGTCTGCGCGCCAGGCCTTTTTATCAGTGTTTTTGCAAATCAACTCGATTTCAAAGGCAAGTTTTCACTTTATTTTTTTCATTAAAATTTTATGGACTGTTATGAAAAGTCAGACCTTTTTGTTTTCCCTTGCGTTTTTATTCCTGGCCTGTAATCAGGAAAAGCCATCCAAAATCATGACGCCTATCACAGATAATTTTAACTGGACTACCGAAAGCTTTGCGGACAAAAAAATCATCCGCTACCAGGTACCGGATTTTGACAAGCTGAGTTTGCAGCAGAAAAAGCTCGTCTATTTTCTGACGCAGGCCGGATTGTCGGGTCGGGACATTATTTACGACCAGAACTACCGCTATAACCTCCCCATTCGCAAGGCCTTGGATAAAATCGCCGGCGAGTACCAGGGAAGTAAATCCGACCCAAACTGGAATGAGCTGACGCTCTACGCCAAACAGGTCTGGTTTTCCAACGGCATCCACCATCACTATTCCCACGACAAATTTATCCCGGGCTTCGACAGGGGGTGGTTTGAGAGCGCGCTACAAGAAACTGGCGCCGAGCTTTCGCCTGAAGTCCTGGACGCCATGTTCGACCCGTCAATAGACGCCAAGCGGGTGGATCAGCGCCACGACGTGGACAATGTACTGTCCTCTGCCGTCAACTTTTACGGACCGAACGTAACTAATGCTGAAGTAGAGAGATTTTACGCTGGAAAAGGCGGGGCAGGGGATCACGAGCCATTAGAATGGGGCCTCAACAGTCGCTTAGAAAAAGACGCCAACGGCAAACTCGTGGAGAACGTCTGGAAATCGGGAGGGCTTTACGGCAAGGCCATTGACCAAGTGGTTTTCTGGTTGGAAAAGGCCGTAGAAGTCGCTGAAAATGAGCCGCAAAAAAAGGCGCTCCAAATCCTCGTCGAGTATTACAAAACCGGCGATTTGGAAAAATGGCGCGACTACAACATCGCCTGGGCGCAGGCCACGGAGGGAGATATTGACTACATCAACGGCTTCATAGAAGTTTACAACGATCCGGTGAGCATTAGAGGTTCTTACGAGTCTATCGTCCAGATAACGGACTTTGAAGCATCGGCGCGCATGAAAACGCTCAGCGACAATGCGCAATGGTTCGAAGACAACTCGCCTCTTTTGGAACAGCACAAAAAGAAAAGCGTCACCGGCGTCACTTATAAAGTTGTCAATGTGGCCGGCGAATCCGGCGACGCCTCTCCTTCCACGCCCATCGGCGTCAACCTGCCAAACTCCAACTGGATAAGGGCTAAATACGGTTCCAAATCCGTCAGCCTCGGCAATATCGAGGACGCTTACAACCATTCATCGGGACCGGGAATGACCAAAGAATTTGCCTTCGATCAGGCAGAAATAGACCGTTCTGAAAAATATTCAGAGATGGCCGGAAAGCTACACACGGCGCTACATGAAGTTCTCGGCCATGCCTCCGGCGTCCTCGAACCGGGCGTTGGCCAGCCAGCGCAGACCTTGCCAGGTTATTCCTCCGCATTGGAAGAAGGCAGGGCAGACCTCTTCGGACTTTATTATCTGATGGATCCCAAACTCGTAGAATTGGGCGTCATGCCCTCCTTAGAAGTCGGAATGGCGGAATACGACGGCTACATCCGCAATGGTCTGATGCTGCAATTGCGGCGTATCCGCCCGGGCAACAACATCGAAGAAGCGCACATGCGCAACCGCCAGATGGTGGCGCTATGGGCTTATGAAATGGGAAAAAAGGACAATGTGATTGAAAAAATTGTGAGAGATGGAAAGACCTATTTCAAGATCAACGACTACGAAAAATTGCGGGGGCTGTTTGGCGATCTCTTGCGCGAGATTCAGCGCATCAAATCTCAGGGAGACTTTGCCGCCGGAAAAGCCTTAGTTGAGGATTACGGCGTAAAAGTCGATCAGGCGCTGCACCAGGAAGTTTTGACCCGCTCTGAAAAGCTGAACATTCCTCCTTACGGCGGATTCATCAATCCACGACTCGTCACCGTCCTGGACGACTCGGGCGATATCATGGACATCAAAGTCGAATACCCAGACGACTTTACCCGCCAGATGCTGGAATATGCGCAGAAGTACAGTTTCCTGTAAAACCGACCCCTGACAGCAGAGAGAGACGAGGCGGACATCTGTCTCCTCTCTCTTTCTTCTCTCAAAGTACGTCCATAAAAAAAAGTGCAGCCTTCGTCAGAAAGCTGCACTTTTTTTTGGCCTGGCTTAGGGTCTGGCCTGGGAATTACTTCTCCAATTGAGCGACGTGGTGCATGAGGCTGCTCTTCAGGTTGGCGGCTTTGTTGGCATGCCAGGCGTTTCTTTTCGCCAGCTTGTCAATCATACTCACCACCTTGGGCAGGAACTTTTCAGCATCCTCCTTCTCGGTCAAATCCCGCAGCGTCTTGATAGCGGTACGGGTAGTTTTTTTGTAATAACGGTTGCGGAGTCGCTTCTCTGCGTCCTGGCGTATGCGCTTTTTTGAAGATTTATGATGTGCCATATCTGATTAAAAAAAGAAATTTTAAACTAAAAATCTGACCTGAAAAATTCAGGCTTTTCAAACGGAGGGCAAAGATAGCGGAATCAATTCAAAAAATCGTAACGGATGCAAATATTTTTTGCACACAGCATTTCCCGCAGGAAAAAGCAAAGTATTTGTCCCAAAAGGAAAAACCATCCGAAATTATTTTTCAAAATTTTCCTCAGATTTAATTTCCAGGGAGTTTCAACATCCATCAAATCATCCTCCGCCGTCCCCTACTCTACTTTGTATTCAAAGCAGCCAATGTCGGGATTGAGGGGGTCTCGCTCGACGCCTTCTAAATCAATTAAAATACCTGGTACCGGAATAGCCATTCCTTCTGCGATGGAAAGCGTGTCGAGGTGGAAGTCTTCCTCATTCGTATTTACAAAAAGGGCGTCCTGGGGTTTGGCATTGATACTGGCGATGCAGTGATCAAAGAAATCGGGGATGCCGAGATTGGCATTGTCGATTTGATCTGCCCGGATAATGCAATTTTGAAAAGAATAATCCAACTGGAAAGGGTTTCTCCCCTGCTCTCCGGTAAAGTCGGTGATGACGATCTCATCTCTTTTGGAACCAAAGAGGATACAGTTCAAAAATTTGGCGGTCAGTTTATTGATGCGGGGAGGATTCTCGCAGAGCGGATCGTCGCAGATGCCGTTGCCCATGCTGAGGGCGGAAGCGTCGGTACCGTAGTTGGCTAAGGTGCAGTAGGTAAAGTTGTAGGTTCCGCCGTACCCAAGCTGGACGTTGTTCGTGCCGTTGTTGTAAAACAGGCAGTTTTCTGCTGCGACTTTGGCATGGTAGGCAAAAAGGCCGGCGCCGGAAGTATTGTAAATCGCCACATTCTTCAAGGACACCTCCGCCGAGGAGTCCACGTAAACGCCGAAGAGTGAATTCTTTATCGTGGCATATTCAATGCGGTGACCCTTGCTGGCGCCGCTGAGGATGATGCCCGTCCACTGGCCGTCGGCTTCGGCAAAATTTTCTTCCAATCGGTCGCCCTGAATGACGACGGGATTTTCGAGCGTGCCGAGCACCTGCAATCTCCCCAGACCGGTAAAGAACAGGCGACCCGAATTGTAAATGACCGTCTGATCGTCCAGATCCTTTGTGCGCGACACCCCTCCGTGTACGTGAATGCGCGCCCCCGCCGGTATGGTCAGGGTGCAATTGTCAAAAGCTACGATTCCATAAATCACATAGGGTTTGGGGTCGTCCCAGATCACTTCGCCGCCTCCGCAGGAATACAGGACAATGCTGTCCTTCGACCATCGGTTGGGGATATAGTTGGCATTCTGCCCCCAGGCCTCTAAGGTGACGGACTGGACATTGCCGTTGGTTTCAAACATGACGGAATCATACACGAAAAAGGGGCTGATGGAAAGCGGGTCGTCCGGATTGATGGAGACTTCGGCGAAGACGTAAATCGAGTCGTTCGGGTAAATTACCACGTCCTGATGAACGTCGCCGGGGATGCCGTCCACATTCAGGTTGAATTTGGATTGCTCGTTGCCGGCCAGCCAGATTTTAGAAATCCGAATGCTTTCTTTGTGCCGGTTGTAAACCCTGAAATAGCGGGTTGCCGAACCCAGCTCTGTAAAAACGGTATCGAAGTGCAGGGTGTCCAACGAAAATTCAAGCTGGTCGCTGTTGCGCGTGGTGAATTTTTCCTCCTTGTTACAGGCGAAAAGGGCAAGGGTCAGCGGCAGTAAAAAAAACAGGTATTTCATTGAATTGGCTTGTCTAATGGCCTGGAGGTTTTTTTAAGAGCGGAGAAATTCCCAACCGGATTAAACGGCTCTTTTCCCGGGACGTTGCACAAAGGTAGAGCTTCCGACGGTTTGGCTTTTTCGAGTTCCAATTTATTTTCAATATGCTTTTCCTCCCAGAAAAACCTGCGCCACCAGGTCGCTGCCGAAGGCGTAGGGAAGGTAGGCGATAGAAGGAATGGGCCGGGTGATAAAAAAATTAGCGGCCTTTCCGCGGGCGATACTGCCGTATTCGTCGGCCCATTCGAGCGCAAATGCGGCATTCAGGGTGGCAGCCTGGATAGCTTCTTCGGGCAACATTTTCATTTGAATACAGGCCAGCGATACCACAAACGGCATCCTGGCGGAAGGCGAAGTGCCCGGGTTAAAGTCCGTAGCCAGGGCCACGGGAATACCCGCATCTATCAGTTTCCTTGCCGGCGGCGGCGGATCGTTGAGAAAAAAGGCGGCAGATGGCAGCAGGCAGGCCATGGTATTTCCATGTCTCAAGGCTTCCACGTCTTCGTCGTCCACGACTTCTAAGTGATCTACGGAGACGGCGCCTTGTCGGACGGCGGCGGCAATTCCCCCCATGCAGTTAAACTGATTGACGTGGATTTTGGCTTTCAGGCCATATTTGGCGCCCGCTTCCATGATCATCTCCGTTTCCGCCACGTCGAAGGCGACTTTTTCACAAAAGATATCTATGTAGTCGGCCAGGCCTTCGGCGGCAATTTGCGGCAGCATCTCTTGAATGACTAAATCGAGGTAGGCCAGCCTGTTACTCCGGTATTCCAAAGGGACGGAGTGCGCTCCTAAGAAAGAGGCTTTGACGCCCAATGGGCTGGATTCTTTCAGCCGTCGGATGACGCGCAGCATTTTTATCTCGCTTTCTAGCGTCAGGCCATAGCCGCTTTTTATCTCGATGACGCCTGTTCCAAATTTTCTGACTTCTTCCAATCGCTCCAATGCCTGCTCGTATAGGATCTCTTCCGGAGTCTCTTGTAGGCGGCAGGCGGAATTGAGGATACCTCCTCCTTTGCGGGCAATTTCTTCATAGCCCAGACCCTTGATGCGATCCACCCATTCTTCCTCCCTGCTTTTTGCAAAAACCAAATGGGTATGGGAATCCACCCAGGAGGGAAACACCATTCGCCCTGTAGCGTCAATTGTCTGGTCGGCGCGCTCCGGGCATTTTTCCATCGGACCAAAATCTTTGATTCGGCCATTTTCAACTAATAGAAAAGCGCGAGCTAAGAGGGGAAGTTTCGCCAGGTCTTCGCCGATAAGCGGCTTTGTGGCCGGGGTCTCTTCGGCTAAGACTAATTGTTGGATATTGGCGATGAGCAGGGAATGAGCCATGTGTTTTTTTGTTTTGGCAAAAGTAGGGATTGTCCGTTGAATGCAGGAAAGGGGAAATACGTCGGTTCTGTTTTGGTTAGCGGCGTTTAAGCGTTTGAATTGCAGCTTTCCAAAAGGTTTTCCTTTAGAATAAAATTATTAAAAATGGGAAGGCGCTAAGTTTTCGCAGATAAAAACTTAGCGCCTTCGCTCCGCTCTGAATGATTCAGATTGGTTTTTCTTTATTCTACTATCATTTAATAATACTCACGTCGCCGCGGTAGAGCAATACCCTGCCGTCCAAAAATTCTACTTCTATCAGATATAGGAAAGTGGCAGGGTTCATTTTTTTACCTCTAAAATTGCCGTCCCAGCCGGGCGTGCCGTCAGGGCCAGGCAGCAAATCAGTTTCCTCAAACATCATCTCTCCCCAACGGTCGTACACCCGAACAAAGTTGATTCGGGAAACACCGATGCCCGCATATACCTGGAAATAGTCGTTGATGCCGTCGCCATTGGGCGAGAAAATATTCGGGATATAGACGTTCCGATTTTTGTCTATATCTACAAAAACCTGAGCCGAGGCGGAGCAGCCGTTCAGATCCACGACGGTCAGCGTGTAAAGCTTGTCTATTACCGCCGTCACTTTCGGGTTTTTGCAATTCGTGCAGGAAAGGTAGTCGGCGGGCGACCAGAAGAAGGTATCGATCGGCAGGCTGGAGATGATTTTAGGATTGAGCGTCGTCAGGGAGTCTCCCAACTCGATTTCCACAATATTTGGCAACTCTACCTGTAAGAGCGGCGGCTCGGCGACGTTAATCGTAGTTTCGGTTTCGCAGCCGTTGATGACATCCACTACCGTGATGGTATGGTCTCCCGAAAAAATGGGGCTTGGGTCGCCCGGCAGCCGGTTGATGCCGCCGTCCACGGAGAACTGATAAATAGCGGTGGGGAGACCTCCCCAAATGGAGTCAACGGTGACGAAAGTATTATTTCCATTGCACAGAATCGGCTGGATTTGCCCTATCTGGAAAAGAATGGGAGAAGGTTGGGAAATGCTGTGGGTCAGGCTGGCAGAGCAGCCTTTAGCATCCACCACTGTCACGGAATAAGTTCCGGGAGCGAGATTGAAGGCAGTGCTTGAACTGCCGGGGGCTACGCCATTTTCCCAAAGATAACTGACGTTGCCCAGGCCAATGTTTCCGCCCTGAGCTATCACGGTGATGATACCATCCTCATCCCCGGCGCAACTGACGTCGCTGGTCTGGGTTGGGTTCAGCGATACCGTTAGCGGGCCAGGTTCCGTGATGGTTACTTTATGCGTGAAGGTGCAATTTTTAGAGTCTGTAATAATAGCCGTGTAATCGCCTGCGGCCAGGCCGGTGAGTGTGGGGCCTGAGATGCCATTTTGCCAGAGGATACTGTAGGGCGCCGTTCCGCCGACAGGCAACAGGGTGACCGTTCCGTCTGAAAATCCGTAGCAGGTCACGTTTCCAATCATGGGGTTGGAACTGATGGGCAGAGGGGATGGAATGAATACCGTAGTATCTATGAAACAGAATCCGTCGGAAATGGTCAGGTTTTGCGAGCCGGCGCACAGTTGATTAGCTGCGCTGAATATGGCGTCATTGGCAAACTCGCCGCTTCCCCAGGTAAAGAAAAATGTTCCCGTCGTCCCATCGCTGTAGGCGCCCGTAGCCGTTGCCGAGCCATCGCAGGTTGTGCCGGTATTGGCGCAGCTCACCGAATCTATATTTGAAAAAATAGCTACGATGGAAGGGGGATCCTCTAAGGTAATATTTGCGATAAGCGGAGGGCAGCCGTTGGCATCCGTGACGCTGACGGAGTAGTCGCCCGCCGGGATATTTCCATTGACGTTGAAGCCGGTTCCCGACAGGCCGTTCGACCATTCGAAGAGATAAGGGCCTGTTCCTCCGCTGACGGTGATGGCGACAGAGCCGCCGCCAAGTCCGGGGCACTGAGGGCTGATATTGTCCACATTATCTAAGCTAAGGGGGGGCGGAGCTGTTACAGAAGCGGCGCCTTCCGCCGTACAGCCGCCTGCATCCGTTACGGTGACGCTGTACTGCCCCGGGGTTAAACCGCTGATAAAGTCTTCCTCACCGCCAGTTGACCACAGGTAGCTGACAATGGGCGAACTTCCCGCAATAGCCGTCACGCTCAATGAACCATCCTGGCTGTCCGTACAGGAAACCTGGTCGTCGGACAGGCTTGAAATGGTGGGCCCCAGTGGCGCCGTGATGGTGACGCTTAATGTATCAGAGCAGCCGCCGGCATCTTCTACAGTGACCGAGTAGGCGCCTGCGCTCAGGCCGGTGACGACAGAGTCAGCGGCAGGAATATTCCAGTTGTAGGTATATGGATAGGAGCCGCCGGAGACGGAAACTACAATAGTTCCGTCATTTCCAGGAGAACAGGATTCATTTTGCACATTGGCGGTAATCGTGAAAGGCGGCGGGGTAATTATCTCAAAGGTGGTGTCAATTTTACACCCGGCGGCATCTTCCATTTTGAGAGTATAAGAACCCGTGCAGAGACCGGCCAGCAAAGAGGTGGTGGCGGTTACTTCGGATGGCGCCGGCGGCACGGGGTTCCCAAACCAGTTAAAGAGGTATGGCAGGGAAGGCGCCGCTCCGGTCGTATTTCCCGTAACGAAAATGCTGCCGGTGCAACCTATTGAGCAACCCGAATTGGTAATCAGCGCATCTGCAGAAAGCACCTTGTCAGCCGCCAGCCAGATATTTTGCTGGATAAAGCAACCGTTGTTATCTGTCGCTATCAATTGATAACTACCTGACTCTAAGCCGCTTATATTGGAAACCGTATTGACGATTGTCAGCCCTCCTCCACCGCCAATGGTCGGCCATTGAATAACGTAGTCGCCGTTGTTATTAGGCGTTCCTCCATAGACAGTTACCGTCAGGTTGCCATCAGAAATGCCGGAACAGGTTGCCGGCGCGACGTTTATATTCACCGACAGAGGGTCGGGTTGCTGTAGGTTGATGGTACTGGAAGTAGTGCAACCCGTTGCAATCTGTGTGAGCGTCAGGGTATAAGCTCCCGCCGTGATACTGTCGTTCAGTTGGGTATTGAGCGGGATATTGCTCCAGGTAAAAGTATAGTCCTGCAAGGGGTCGGTAAGGATAGCGTTATTAAAAACGACCTCAGCCTCGATACTTCCTAAATCCCCATTACACAAAGGCTCGGTAGCGTTGAATAAAATATTAAAAGGCGGAGGCGATTCGACTTCCACCTGTTTGATAGAAGTGAGCGGGGTACCCTGTGAGTCAACAATGGTGACCTGGTAAATGCCGGCGTCAGCGTTGTTCACCGTATAGGAGCCGCCGTCAATATTGATGGTGGCCGGGCCTCCTACCGGCCCGCCCGAAAGATTTTGCCAGGTAACGGAATAAGGAGCCTGCCCTCCGCTCACGGTCACCGTAAAGGCGCCGTCGGAAGCCCCGGGACAACCCACACCGGTTTCTGTAAAAGAAACAACCAGCGCCGATGCTGATACGCAAACGCTGCCAGGGACGCCATAGAATCCAAGCTGGGTAGAGGACGCATTGTAAACGTCCGTCAGAATTCCCTGAGGGAAGCTGATTTCTGTACAGTCTCCATCAGAGCCGACAACTTCAAAACAAACCTGATAAAGCACCTGGCCAACAGGCAGGGTGACGCCGATTCCCGACAAAGAGCCCCAGGAGAAAATCAGCGTATCGCCCAGGTTGTTAAAACTTGTATTGTAACTAAATCCGGGCAATAGCGGGGTCAGATTGAGCACTGTGTCAAATACGACCACAGAAGTATCCCAGGTCAGGGCGTATTGCATAGAGACCAGGTTGTTAAAACCCGCTTCATTGACGACGTCTAAGCAAATGATGTCGCCAGGGGCTGCCGTCCCGCTTTGTACGCTCTGCGTTACATTCTCGCAGGAACTCATATTGACTAAGAAAGAATTGATGTGGCAATTCTTAGCGTCGCTAATACTTACAGAATAAATCCCAGGCACGGGGGCCTGAAAGGTAACCGTCTGGTTATGGGTGACGGGAGCGTTCACTACCCATCCCTTCACGTTTGGGTTTCCCAGCAGCTCAATGTTTATGTCGTAAAAGCTACCGTCAAATTCCGGCAAGCCGCCTTTGACGGTAAACTTTCCCTGGCAACCGCTCACGCCTGCGTTGGGTTCCAGATTAGAGGCTTTGATTTCATTGAGATAAACCACGGCAAAGGCCTGATCTATATTCAGGTTGACACAGGGACCGGTTTCGCCGGTGGCGGGGTCGGTTTCATATTTTTTAACTCCGAAATTATCTATCGTCAGCGGGGCGAACCACAAGAGAACGGGAGCGCCGCCGCCAAAGGTGTTTTGCGAAACTCCCAGGTTATTAAAGGTGATGTTTCCAGTGGCGCTTCCTCCTTGCGTAACCCAGATGCCCTCCGTTGACGGAGGGTTGTTGGTAATGCAGGCGTCGGTCAGGATGGAGGCCAGATTAGGCCCTGAAATAGTGGGCGGGCAATCAAAATAGCCGTAGGTAATCCCAGGCGTGGTAAAAGGATTGGGGTCGCCTGTCATATTGGCGTCGCCGTTGTGGACGATGTCAATCTGGTCGCCGGCGCACAGGAAAATGGTATCCGGGTCAATATCGTTGCTTTGCCCAATAAAGTTGGCAAAAGAGATGGTACCGGCGAACTGATTCGGGCAGGCCAGCAGGCTCTTAGAGGGATCAACTGAAAGTCCTTTTTCTAAATGAATAGACTGCGGATTCTGGCTCCAGGCTGCAATGGAACAGAACATAATCAGTGTTAATGGGAAATAGCGGTATAGCATTGTTTCGAAAATTGGATTTGAAAAGTTCATCGCCTTTTTTTCAAAAGACCGGCAAAGTTAGAAGAAAGGACTGTTATCGCAGATATAGAAAGGTCATTTGAGATAAGTAAATACCCTCGAAAGGCAATCGCAGAACGAAGGAAGACTCCCTTTATTGCCGGTTATTTTTCCTCAAAAATCTGTAAAAGCGGGCTTATTCCCCTACGACAGGCTCGCCATTCTTCCTCTTTTGTCAAATGCCGAACAATTGCGATAAAACAGGCGCATTCTCCTGTACGTGAATGCGCCTGCCTTGTTCCGCTATCTTCCCGACAAACCAACAGGCGGGGGATTTACATTGCCCTGCATATCGGGTTGCGGTATATTTTTTTTAAAAATAATAGGGGCCTGGGTGGTAAAGCGATAAATATCGTCCTTGCCGCGACCTCCTTCTCTGCCGGAAGAGAAGTAGCCGTCCTTGCCGGATGGAGAGAGAATTAATCCGAAGTCGTCTTGGGGCGAATTGAAGGGTCTGCCTAAGTTTTCAGCATTTTCAAAACTTCCGTCTCCTGAATTTAGGGCATAGAATATGTCTAAGCCGCCAAGTCCGCCCCAGCCATCCGAGGCAAAGACCAGAGCGTCGTCGGCGCAGACAAAGGGGAAGACCTCGTTGCCCGGAGTGTTGATAGTAGATCCGAGGTTGATGGGGTGCCCCCATTTTCCTCCGCGAAATTTGACGACGTATAAATCCATCCCGCCGAAGCCGCCGGGTCTATCGGAGGCAAAATACAAGGACATGCCGTCGGGAGATAACGCCGGATGGACGTCGTTGGAGCTTTCATTGGCCAGATTGACCGGCGCCGGCTCCGACCAGTTCATGTTCAGGCGTTGGGTGGAGAAGATTTTCAGGCTCCATTCCTGATTTTGCAGGCGCTTTTTCCCTTTGGGCGCCATGCTTTTGGTAAAAAATGCTATTTCTCCATCCGGGCTAAACGATACCGGGCCGTTGTGGAAACTGGCATTCGCACTAAAATTAAAAGCTTCGGGCACTCCCACCTGACCGGTTTCATCTACGGAAACAAAGTAGAGAGAAGTGAAATCGTCTCCCGTCCAGGCGTCTTTCTGCGATTTATCCGTTGAGCGATTGGTGACGAAAACGATTCCGTTTTTATAAAAGGAAGGGCTGAAGTCAAGCTTTTCCGAATTGATAATCCACTCGTTTTTCACATTGACATCCGCCAGGCTTGAGAATTCCTCGCTATTCTCAATGGCTTCCACCTGGTACAGTCCCCGCCTGTCCGGGTTGAGACTGTAGCCCATCATCTGGTTGTATTTCAGATAGTAGATTTTGGCTTTCTCTAATTCTCCATTGCTCTGGAGCGCTTGCGCATAGTAGAGGTAGTTGATGGGGCGGGTATTGTCGTCTATCAGCAGCGCATACCAGCGGGCGGCATTCCAACTGTCGCCGTTGAGGCGGTAGCTATTGGCGATGTACTCGATGTTTTCAAAGCTGCTGTCGCCCTGCTGATAGAGTTCGATGGCTTTGCTGTAGTTGAGATGGTCGGATTTGTCCTGTGTGCGAACCGTCACTTTCGACTTGTCCTGGGCGCCCGCCGCCAATGCCATTAGCAGGCACGGGATTACAATTTGATAAGGGAGTTTCATAATTAGTGGTGGAACTTAATTGTATGTGTACTTAAAATGGGATTATTTCAGTAGAGTCTTTCGAGTGTAAAGTGAAGTTCAAAGGCGAGTTTCTTGCATAGGTATTTTTTATAATGATTCAAGAATGGTTCCAGATTCGTCGCTTCCCGACTTTATTTTGCCAAAGCGAGCGCAGGGCTGCGAAATAGAGCGCTGAGTCATCATTCTTCCTCCGCAGTCCTGCGTCAAAAAGGGGATTATCTTCCTCCCGGCGGGCAGTTTTCTTTCAAAAATTTGGTCACCATAGTCACGAGGTGGGGGAAGGTGCCCTCGCCTTCCGACAGGCCGTGCGAGCGTCCGGGGTAAGCCATGTACTGGAATTGCCTGTTGTATTTCACCAATTCGTTCACCAATTTTTCTGCATTTTGGAAATGCACGTTGTCGTCGGCTGTGCCGTGAACAAGCAGGAGGGCGCCCCTCAGGTTTTTGGCATGGGTAGTGGCCGCTCCGGCCTCGTAGTCTTCCATGTTTTCCTGCGGCAGCCCCATGTATCGCTCTGTGTAGATATTGTCGTAAAACAGCGAGTTGGTCACAGGAGCAATGGAGATTCCCGTTTTGTAGATATCGGGATATTGGAACATGAGGTTGAGGGTGGAAGAGCCGCCGCCGCTCCATCCCCAGACTGCCACGCGGGAAGTGTCCACGTAAGGTCTTTCCAGCAGTTTTTTGGCGCCCATCGCCTGGTCGCGGATGTTTATCTGGCCGATTTTGCGGTAGATGGATTTGCGCCAGGCGCGTCCTTTTGGCGCCGGCGTTCCCCTGTTGTCAAGGCTGGCGTGCAGGTATCCGTCCTCTGCCATGTCGCCGGCATAGAGGAAGTGATTGGCGCTGCCCCAGGAATCTTTTACTGTCGCGCCGGCAGGCTCGCCATATACATAGAAAACAATGGGGTATTTTTTGTGCGGGTCAAAATTATTGGGTTTCATCAGCCAGCCATCCATTTCAACTCCGTCTTCTGTGGTGACTTTGAAATACTCCACCTGCGATTTTTCTTTGGCGGTCGGATCGTAGCTCGCTTCATTGTCCGGCTGGCCGGCCAGCGGCTTGTGAGTTGGCAAGCCGACCCAGGACGATTGCGGGCGGGTGAAATAATTTGAAAACCGCCACTGGGCGTATTTTCCATCGGGGGAGATATTGTAACTGTGGCTTCCTTCAATTTTTGCAGGCGTCAATTGAACGGCTTTGCCATTTCCGCTCAGGGGCGTGCGGAACAGGTAGCTCTGGAGGGCGTTAGTTGGAGAGGCGTTGAAATAGACATAGCCGGTTTTCTCGTCAATTCTGTTCAGGCTGATGACATCGTAGGCGCCATCGGTCAGGAGTTTTTCCTTTTTTCCATCTTTAGAAACGGAGTAGAGGTGACGCCATCCATCTTTTTCGCTCATCCAGAGGAAGCTCTTACCTCCATCCACCCAGTCCCAGCCTGTCACGTCGCGCGCCCATTCGTTGATGCTGCTGAGCCAGGCTTCGTCTCTTTCCTGAAGAATCATCCCGGCATTGCCGGATGCAGGATTGCAGAGGAACAATTTGCTCACCTGTTGTTTCCGGTCGAGTTGCTGGAGGATGATCTCCCTGCCGTCCGGAGTGTATTCCATGCGGACGATGTAGTGCTCTGCCGGATCGCCGGGGATCTGCATCCAGGTCGTATTGGCCGTGGATATGTCCACCACGCCAATGCGCGCCGGCGAGGGAGGGAAACCAACTTTGGGGTACTCCACGGGGATGATGAAGCTGTAAATGGAATCTGTGTTGTCAATCATATAGAAATCCCGAATCTGGTTGGCGTCAATCTGCCAGTAGGCGATACTGCGGCTGTCGGGCGACCAGCGGAATCCATCGCGGCAGTAAAACTCTTCCTCGTACACCCAGTCAAAAGTGCCGTTGATGAGTTTTTCCGTGCCATTGTCGTCGGTGAGTTTTTTGACGGCTCCCGTAGCCAGGTTCTCCACATATATATTGTGTCGGCTGACATAAGCGGCTTTCGTCCCGTCGGGAGACAGTTTGGCAAACATGAGCGAAGACTCCGGCAGGTCTCGACCCAATTGGTGCAAAGCCTTCGTGGAGGTATCGTACAGCCAGTAATCGCCCCGCGTCTTCATGCGCCAGACTCTCTTGCTATTGGTATAAATGAGGATTTTGGAATTGTCGTCGCTGAAAAAAAAGCCTTCTACCCGAATTGCTTTTTCTGCGCCGGTCGGGATTAAGTCTGAAGCATCTGCCACTACCTTCCTGCTCAGGTCAGGCAGCTCGAATTTTACGATGCTGCCTTCTTCTGTGGAGTAGTAGCTGTGTCCCTCTGGCGCCCATTTAAAACCCTGGGCAAAAACAGCCAGTACTATACATTGGAAAATAAGAAAAAGCTGGATGCGAAGAATTGTCGATTTGAATGACATAGTCGTAATTTTTAGATTAAAAAAGGCGGGCGTAAGATAGAGAGTTTGAAATTATTTACGCTAATGCAATTTTTGCAGCGCAGGGTTTTTCGCAGATTGACACAAGTTTTCCAAAAAATTTTCGCAGGTTTTCTCAGTGAATTTCAAAAGAGCCTGAGAAATTATCTTTCTTCCAGCTTTCCTCCTGATGACATGTCGGCAGAGTTTTGCATGCCAGGAACTCCCCTCCCGCCGATATTCTTTCTGCCAACATTATGTACCTAAAGGTG
Organism: uncultured Saprospiraceae bacterium; assembly: GCA_964643005.1. Taxonomy (GTDB): domain Bacteria; phylum Bacteroidota; class Bacteroidia; order Chitinophagales; family Saprospiraceae; genus UBA6168. Next base: position 36,012 of record CAZXQI010000028.1, read on the forward strand.
CAGGCTGAATCTCTCATATTTCTCTCTACCAATATTAGAGTTGTTTTAACATGATAATCAGTCTGTTGCATATATAAGATTGTAAT
>CAZXQI010000029.1:0-34923 GCA_964643005.1 uncultured Saprospiraceae bacterium
GCTGCTTTAGTTTTTCAAAGTTGGCGGCTTTATCAGCTTCCGAAGGCCAACGATAATAGTCGCCGTAGTCGTGGTTGCCGAGAATTGAATACTGCCCGTAGGGAGCTTTTATTTTTTTGAAAATGTCCAACCAGGGATCAAACTCGGAGGCCACGCTGTTCACTAAATCGCCTGTAAAGACGAACAAATCGGATTGCTGGGCGATGGTCATCTCGACGCCGTGGCGCACTGCCTGCCGATTGTCAAAACTACCGGCGTGGATGTCCGAAATCTGCGTGATGGTGAACCCGTCAAAAGCCTCTGGCAAATCCTCGAAATACAGCGTGTAGCGATGTACTTTGTAATTGTATTTCCCTTTCGTGATGCCGTACAGAAAAGAACTGAAAGGAAAGATAGCAACGCCCAAGGCAAGCTGACTGACGAATTTTCGGCGCCCAGGCACTAAACTGTCGCCGTTGTTATTGCCGACTAACCACTTAAAACCGCCTTCCGCCATTCTCAGCAAATCCCCTCCCGCAAGGATGAGGACGAAAAACAACTGAGTCACCAATACGGTGAGAAAAATGCTGCTGCTCATAGACACCCAGGCGTTCATTCTGCCTTTGTACAGGAAGGCGGCTACCATCACGAGCGGCAGCCCGACGCTAATCAGCCAGTAGAGCCATTGAATTGCCCGATGTAAAAAAATATTCTTCATCCCCACCGTCAGCGACCTGACTCCCTGATAGACATACCAGTCTAACAAAAACAGCAGGAAAATAAAAACCAATAAAAAGATGATATAGCCAATGCGCATGAACCAATCGAAATTTTAATAAAAACAGACAATGCCTGGATTTTGGAAAAAGAGGGTTTTTGAAAGTCAGAAACAAAGAGCATTCCGTCAAAGTTTAAACGAGTAGCCCGCTATGCGCAAAGGCCTGGAGCTTTTTAACGGAAAAAAAGCCGCTCTATCTTTTTTGCCAATACCAGCGCGTGTTTCTCCTTGCTTTCAAAAGACCAGCCTGCGATATGAGGCGAGAGCGCGACGTTCTCCGACTTAGTGAGAAAATCAAAGGCCTCCGGCAACTGATCCAGACGGAATTTGTCAAAAGATGTTTCCTCGTATTCCAGCACGTCGAGTGCGGCGCCGAGCACTTTCCCGCTTTTTAAATTTTTCACCAGATCGTCCGTATTTAGCACTAAGCCCCGGGCGGCATTGACCAGCCATATATTTTTGCGGAAGCTCTGCAAAAAAGCGTCGTTTACAAAGTAGTGATTTTCAGTAGAGTAGGGGATATGGAGGCTGATAATATCTGCCTTTTCAAATATCTCTTCCAAAGTAACCTCCTTAGCAAAGGCGTCTTCATAGTTGGCTTTGTACTTGTCGTACGAAAGAGCCTGCACTTCAAACCCCTTCAGCTTTCTGGCAAAGGCTCTGCCCATGTTTCCATAACCGATGATGCCCACCGTTTTACCTTTCAACTCATGTGCGCGATTGGCTTCCCGTATCCACTTCCCCTGGCGAACCTGCCGGTCGGCCCGACCCAGGTTATTCAACAGGCTGAGCAGCAATCCGAGCGTATGCTCGCCCACCGTGTCCCGACTACCTTCGGGAGAATTGAGCACCCAAATGCCTTTGCTTTCCGCAAACTCTACATCAATATGTTCTAAGCCAACTCCCTCCCTGGCGATGAATGCGAGATTGGAGGCCTTTGAAATAAAATCTCTGTCTAAGGAAAAACGGCTGCGCATGACGATACCCATGTACTCGTGAATAAAACCTTCCACCTCCTTTTTGGAACTGGAAATGTCCGTTGTACAAATGTATCCCAGCGCCGTCAGACGCTCCTCTAATACCGGATGCGCCTTGTCGAGGAAAAGAATTTTCCTGTTTTCTGTTTGCATTCTATTTTTTAAAAAAATAAATATTTAGCTTCTTTTAAAATTCGACGGCAATTCAATAGAAAATCAAAACCTGCCTCTGTCTATGGCAGGCCTGCGGAAAGCCCTATCCAATGAAATCTCTTCATAAAAGCTGATTTTCCCGGAGAAAGACCTACAGGCAAAAGGAACTTTAAGCCACTCTGAACCAGGCGATTGGAGGAGCGCGGCGCTCACTCGCAAGCCTTCAAAGCCGCCCGCACGTCAAGGTGTCTGGCTATTGGAATGTCGTTCTCCCAGGAGGTGTTAATGTAGTTGATGATATTGGTGATCTCAAACTCGGACAGTTCCTTAGCGCCCTGCATCTCTGTGTCGTAAACCCTGCCGTTGACGGTCATTTCGCCCTTGACGCCATACCGGATGATGCAGGGTAACAGCTCCTGATTGGCCGCCAGATAATCCGATCCTGCCAATGGGGGAATAATTCCCTGCAAACCGCTGCCGTCCTCAAAGTGACAGTTTTCACAAAAATTTTTATACAAAATCTGTCCCTGGACGTAGGGGGTGTCATTGCAGGCCACAATGGCGAGAGCCAACAGAAAAATAAAAAATAGAATTTTATTTTTCATTGATCAGCTTTTCAATGTCTTTCATAAAGCGATCCACCTCGTCGGGATCGGTACCGTTGCAGACTGAGCGGATATGTCTGTTTTTGTCCACCAACACGAATTGCCCGCTGTGATTGAAGCCGCCCGGCGCATCGGGGTCTTCCATGGCGATGGTATAGTAGCCCTCGGCAATTTCATAGATATCATCCTTGTCGCCGGTGACGAAATGCCATTTGTCGGACTTCACGCCCAGATTGTCGGCATAACGAGCCAGGGCGCCCACCGTGTCCCGCTTTGGATCCACCGTATAAGCCAACAAGGCCACCCGGTCGTCGTCTTCAAATTTTTCATAAATGCGCAACATCTGCTTAGTCGTTTTTGGGCATATCGTCGGACAGGAGATGAAGAAAAAATCTGCCACATAAGCCCTGCCGGCAAAAGTGGCGTTAGTTACCACCTGACTGTCCTGATCCAAAAAACTGAAGTCGGGAATGCTGTGGAAAATGGTGTCGCCGTTCACGACTTCCTTTTCACCGTAGATAGGCAGCGTCTTAGGACTGACGTCGCAGCCCGCAGCGAATACGGCGAGGACAATCACGAGAGGAATGAATTTCATAATTTGTTTTTTTATAAAAATCTAATAAAACCTATGAGCAGACCGGAGGAAAAATCACTGCTGCTCGCTTGTTTCTAAAGTCGCCAAAAGAGCCTTTGCCGTTTCAATACTGTCGAACATATCGGTTCTAACCTGTGAAATTTTCTCCTTTTCGCTATTCAGGTAAGCCATGATCTCTTCGTGCGATTTGGCTTTGCGCAGCTTGGCAGGTTCCTTAAATGCAGCCATCCAGGTCATCATTCCCTCGTCGGCATTTTCCAACATAAGAACGACGTCTAATATCTGCCTGTCAATCACAGAGTCGGAGGCGTAATTGGGTCGGACTTTTTTCAACTGGCGCTTGAGCCGGTTGAGTTCTCCCATTTTGGGCATGGCGTCGTCGTGAATCGCATAGATCTCGTCCCTCATCGCCTTTTCGGTATTCAGCGCTTCCTTGTCCAACTTGCAGCTAAAGAGAAATAACACAGCGCTAAAAATCATTAAGTTCCTCATAAAAAAATAGGATTTTGTGTAGTTGAAATTCCCTTCGGAAATTGAATAGAAATTTTCTTTGATAAATTCTGTTAGTGCTTTCGTCGTTTTTTTTGGAGTAAAACTCATCTGCACCGGCTAAGCCATCAAAGCCCTGTAAGCTTCGCCCAGCCTTTTTGCAATTTTCTGATTGTCAAAATGCTCGCCTGCAAACCGGCGGGCGTTCTGGCCAATTTCGAATATCTGCCTGGGGTTTTCGATGCACCATAAGATTTTTTGGAAAAAGTCATCCGCCGTCTTAGCCAGCAATAAATGTTTGCCGTCTTCGGCGGGGATTCCTTCTGCGCCGATTGGCGTTGTGAGGACGAGGCGACCCATTGCCATGCCTTCCAATACCTTAATCTTGATACCACTCCCCGAAAAAAGAGGGGTCAAAAGTACGGGATTAGCATTCAAAAATGCTTTGGCGTCGGGTATTTCTCCGTGATATATGACACCCTCAGCCGTTTTAGCCCTCAGCCAGGCAGGGGTATTTTTTCCCGCAATGTGAAACCTCAGCCAGGGAAATTTCCCGAACAATCCCGGCCAGACTTCCTCTATAAACCAAACTACGCCGGCCTGGTTGGGCATCCAGTCCAAAGCGCCAATAAAAGCAAGGGAAAGCGGGGCGTGAAAGCAGTCGTATTTCGCCGGATATTCCGCCAGATCAAGGCCTGCCGGCGCAACGACGGCGGCTTTGTCATAACCCAATCCCCTGAAAGTCAGGAGATCCTGCTCCGTAATGGCAATCAGCAGATCGTAGTCTTTCAGCCGTTCCACTTCAAATTGGCGCAGCGTTTTATTTTGGAGGCGGATATACCATTTCTGCAGGAGTTGTCGGGTGTCTGCGGCGTAGCGCCTCCAGATTTCACTCTCCACATTGTGCGCGCGCATCGCCACGACCGCCCGGGAATGGCGCCGGATAACTTCCGTGTAATGAGCCATATAGACCGTTTCCAATTGCACAACATCGAAAGATTCCGACTGTAAAATATCGGCGAGCTTCTCAGCAAAAGCCGGCGAATTGAATCGCGAGAGAATATAAGACCTTCCCAAGATCAGATGCTTCAACGCCCCCCGGACTGTAATGCTGTTGTCCACATCCACAGCATATATTTTTTTAAAAAAAAGGCAGGCTTCGGGAATGCGATCTGCATCGAATCGGTGTTTGGTGGTATTCATCACCAGCAAGCTGACTTCAAAGCCCAGACGGTGGAGCGACCGACTCAGGTTGAAGGTGGCTATCGGCTCCCCCTCCCGAAGCGGATAGGGAAATTTCTTGGAAAGGATGAGGATTTTCATGTGGGCGGCAAAAATAGGGATTCCACGCCAGCTTAGAGTCTGTCAATTTCCTCGTCCTCCTCCCGCCAGGGCGGCGAGACGATGCACAAAAACGAGAGCGGCTCCGAACCCTCGTTCCGCACCGATTGCAGGGCATTGGGCGGGACTATCGCCGTATCGCCCGCAGCAATTGTCCGATGGCTATCCTCAATTTCAATCAGGCCATGCCCGCTCAGGATAAAATAAACTTCCGCGCTTTCTTTCAGCCGGTGAGGCAGTGAAGCCGCCCCCGGCGCCAGAGTCGCATACGCCAGGCTGTAAGGAAGGCGCGCCCCCGCAGCGTCTTTGGCAGGGTGGAGTAGCTCCCGCAGCCAGGTTTTGTCTCCCGCCCAAAATGCTTCAGCTTCCTGAATTCCCTTTTTCCAAATCATTTTTTAAAAACTATTTTTTCAAAAAAGAGGCTCTTCCTGAACTCCCCTTTTTCCGATTATTTCAAAAAAGTATTTTTTAAAAAAGGGGCGCCGCATGAATCCCCTTTCCCCGTTCATTTTTCAAAAAGTTATTTTCAAAAGAGTGTGCCGCCTGAATCCTCTTTCCCCTTTCATTTTTTAAAAAGGTTATTTCAAAAAAGAGTGCGCCGTATGAATCCCCTTCCTCCAATCATTTTCAAGAAATCATTTTCTCCAAAAAGAAAAGGGTTGACTGCAATAGCGCCAACCCTCTCATTTATTTTTTTTAAAAAAAAGTTTTAAAGGAGTTTTTGAAGAGTCTGTTCGATCATTTCAGCCCCGCGGATATTGATGGCGGCAATTTTACCCTCTTTATCAATCATAAAAGTGCGGGGAATACTGGACACGCCGTAGAGTCTGGCAGGAGCGCACTCCCATTTTTTGAGGTCGCTGACGTGATAATCCCATGCGAGACCGTCCTTGGCTATGGCGTCTTTCCATTTTCTGGCTTCATTAGCTTTGGCCTCTTTGAGTCTGCCCGCATCGTTCTGCATCATCGCCTCCGTCCGCGAGTCAATCCCGTCTAAAGAAACGCTGAAGACCGTGAATCCCTTATCCTTATACTGGTTGTAAATCCGCACGACATTGGGGTTTTCCATGCGGCAGGGGCGGCACCAACTAGCCCAGAAATCGAGCAGAACCACCTGCCCTTTCAAATCAGACAGCGCATATTCCTTTCCCGAAGGGCTGGGCAATTTGATATCCGGCGCCTCTTTGCGATCCTCCTCGCTGATAAACTGATACCCATCGCCGCCCGCAGGACTCATGGCCGCCTGTTGAAGCGCCACTATGTAGTTGCCGTACTCGCTGCTGTAGGTCGAACCCGGATACTCCTTTTCCAATCTGGCCTTCGCAGTATTGTGGATGTCCATGAAGGAAGTGTTGTTCCCAAGCGTCTGGACGGAGACGAGCACAGCCGTCAGGGGATTGGAAGTGCTGTCCACGAAATTCTTAATATCAGCCGGCTGCACTTGCCGCTGTAATATCCTTTGCATGAGATTGCGGTAACTTACAGACGCCGGCGAGCCGGAAATGTCGTATTGGAACATATTCAACTGCCCCAAATCTCCAGAAACTTTGATATCCTTTTCGTTACCGTCGAGCACTAAGCGTATGTTCTGCTCGCCCAGTCGGAGCCGATAAATACCCTCCGAAAGTTTTTCAGGAAAAGAAAACTTGAAGTTCCCATTGGCATCGGCATCCGCCTTCCCAATGACTAAATTAGCGCTCGTAGGATTGACACCCGTTTTGTCGAGATAAACAGACATATTCCCACCATTATTAATGGCGCCCGAAATCGAAGTCTGCCCCCCGTTGTCGCCACAACCCGCCCAAAGGAGCGCAAAAGTTGCAGTAAAAAAGAAAAAGAAAACACTTCTCATGCTCAGAAAGGATTTATGAAAATATTAATTTAGAAAAAAAGCCCCAAGAAATTAGTTGCCGTCCGTCGGAGAAAATTAGTTGTCGTCCGCCACGACACAACTAACTGCATAAGCCGAGCCGCCCGCCAATCCACAACTACATTACCCAAACCGACTTACGCTTCCAAAATTTTCCTCATTTATACGCAGCTCAGTTCCAAAAACTTCGCCAAGTTTGGTAAAAGAAACGTTGTGATTTATCAAATAGTTTTGAAACTCGTCCTCCATTTCCGGCGAAATAGTAACGACGATCCGGCTTTGACTCTCGCCAAACAAGAAGCAGTCCTTGCGGAAAGTTTCCACCGTTTCGATGTCAAATCCCAGACCGCCCAACAAAGCGCTCTCCAACAGGCAGGCGAACAGTCCCCCGACAGCCACCGGATGAGCGGAGAGCAGGAATTCCCTCCGTATGAGTTGCATGACCAAGTGTTGAAGCTCATACTCTTCGTGTAGATCAAAAACCGGAGCGGGCGACAGCCGATTGCCATGAACTGCCCGAAGGTATTCAGAACTACCGAAATCATTCGAAAAATTTCCCAACATAAAGATCAGGTCGCCCTCAGACTTGAAAGCCGGCGTAGTATGCCGCTTCATCTCGTCGAGGACGCCGAGCATTCCGGCGACCAGTACCGGCTGGAGGGATTTGCCTTTTCGCGCCTGCTCGTCAAAGCGGATGTCTTCGCTTGCGATGGGGGTGTCGAACTTCCGACAAGCATCTCCGAGTCCTTTCATGACGTGGGCAAACTGATAGTAAACTTCCTTGTCAGCCGGGTTCCCGAAGCGAAGACTGCACGATGCCGCAATCGGCGTCCCTCCGCTACAAACTATTTTAGCGGCGGCCTCTGCCATGGCGATCATGCTGCCGACAAATGGGTTAGCGTAGAGATAGGCAGGATTCCCGCCGGTGGACAAGAGGATAGCCCTCTCCAAATTTCCAGTTGGTAAAGGGACGAGGCTACAAAGCCCCGCTTCTTTTTTGGAGTCGGCCAGATTAAAAATTCGCTGTCTGGCTGCCAGATTGGGCGAAGCCAACAACTTCTTAGCAGCCTCTGCTAAGTCTTTGCGCGCCCCGATCTTATGGAGATTGAATTTAGCAATCTGAGAAAAATATGCCGGACGCTCATGCTCGCGATCGAGAATTGGCGCATCGCCGCCCCGAACCAGCGCGATAGCCGGTACCGCTGCTATTTTATTATTTTTAAAAAAACACTCCACTAAACCCGTATCGGTCACTTCTCCGATATGAATGCAGCCGACTTTCCATCGGGCAAAAACCTCCCGAAGCGCCTCTCCACTCCCTGCCTGGCAGACGATGAACATGCGGCGCCCACTTTCCGATAGCAGTATTTCTTCCGGCGACAATTCCGGCTGTTGGTCTGAAATGCCATCTAAATGCAGCGCCATGCCGAGGCCGGCGCCAGCGCTCATCTCCGCCGCCGGACAAGCCATCCCGCCATAGCCAATGCGCTGCATACCGACGATTCCGCCGTTTTGCACAGCTTCTAAACAGGCTTCAGAGAGAGAAGGTAAACTCCCGGAAGCTGAGTTTTCATCCACAAGACTGCCTGCGATGAAAACCAGATTACCAGCTTCGCCGGCCATTGGCCAAACGATTTTCCCCGTCCCGACCAAACCTGCGGACAGGGCGCTGACAAATCCGTTTTCGTTGAAAGACTCGCTGAACCAGACGCTTGTCGAAGCGGGCTGTTCCTTTTGAGAAGCCTGTTTTAGCGCCCATTCCAGAGTCTGCTTCACTTCCGGGAGCTCAGGCTTTCCTAAGTTCAGCGAATGACATTCGGCTACCGGACGGGCGCCTTTGGAGAGGAGGTCTAATGCAGCCGACGAAAATTCAGGCGGGTCTGCATGGCGGGTCTCTGCTTTTGACGCTGCGCTCTGCGTTTCGATCCTGAAAGCGCAGGCAAGTCCGTCTCCGAGCTGAACCAGCCGCAAATCGCCTCCGGCCGGGCTTGCCAGGATATGCTTTCCCTCCATCGGCAGGGTCTTCAGCCATTTGACGGAACTTTTAAGGGAACAGCGTTCCGACCACATAGCAGAGAAGGTGCTCAGCTCAACGAGATTGGGAGCGCGGCCGAGCAGCTTTTTTATATCCTCTATTTCAGAAGGCTTTAACTCATCCATGGAAAGTAATTGCAGTAATTTTACGATTTATCTGCAAAGTTGGGTTCGTCTTAGGTTTTTGGAGCTCTGGCAGGTATGATGAAGCTTGTTGCCCATTTTTTCAAAACCCCTTTTTTTTAAAGAAAAGGGAAAAACATACCCAGCGACCGATAATCAGAGAACCCGTAAAACCAGGCCGTTGGCTTATAAAGAAGCCCGTCGGAACATTGTCCTTCGGGCCTGTTGGTAGCGCGGGGCGGGCTTGAACCGCCGACCTTGTGATTATGAATCACACGCTCTGACCAGCTGAGCTACCGCGCCTTTTTTTAAAACGGGTGCAAATATAGCGGAATTACTTTTCAAATAGTTCCTCTCTCCAAAAAGATTTTTTTTGAATAAAGCTCAGTTTTTGAGCCGTTTCAGGCCGGCCTTTGCCTGCTGATGAAGACCGGTTTTGTGGTCGCTGGGCGACATGGAAAGACATTCGCGGAAAGCCGCCGCCGCCAAATCCCGCTTCCCCTGAACCTCTAAGACATGCCCTTTTTCGAGCGCAGCCCGACAGGCAAAGTACAGCGGGCTGCTTTTCCCCTGGTCAATGGCGATCTGGTAATATTGCAGGGCTTCCCCGTAGCGTCCGAGCTTGTGAGTAATGCGCCCCATGCGGTAGGCCAGCTCCAATTGGTTCTTAGTAGATAGGTAATCTTCCTGTTTTTTATTTTTCAATAAATTATAAGCCTGGTGGAAATGGCCTCCATCGAACAGCAGCCTGGCTTTCAGCAGTTCCACTTCGGGCAGGAGACCCGCTTTGGCTTCGTCGTTGGCGCTCCTGTCGCTGCCGACTATCGTTGAACCCTTTGATTTACAGAGTTCCATGTATTTTTTATAAGCTGCCTCGTCGCCTCGTATCAGGCTGTGCCAGGCGAGTTTCTGGTAGGCGTCTTTGACGAAATTCCGGCCTTTGAAATGATGCACATAGCGCAGCAGGTACTCGTCGGCGTCGTCGTCCAGTCGTTGCAGTTTGCACAGGCCCTGCATGTAGTCGAGGTACAGGAAGGGATAGAACTGCCGGCCGGAGGGTCTTTTTTCCAAAAAACTGACGGCCTCGTTTCCCCTGTCCGTGCGCATGGCGACATTGGCCATGACGAAGCAGGCGAGCGGATTCTCCTCGGGTTTTAGGCGAGCCGTGTTGATGACCTTCCAAGCCGCCTCGCTGTCGTTGTCAAGGTGTAGGAGCAGGTAGGTGTAGAAAACGTAGATCTCCTGCTCATAGACAAAATCGTTTTTTTGAGCGTAGGCAATGACCTCTTCCAATTCGCTTCTTCCCTCGCCGATGGTTCCGCTTAGACTGCTCAGCCAGTTGACCGCCCATTTATAATTGTCGGGAATGGTGCCGGTCATGGCGTGCAGGATACCTAAGTCTTTTTTGTTGGGCATGAACCGGGGGAACTTCTTTGAGTTTTGCGTCAGCAGTTTGAAAGCCCGGTTGGTTTCAAAAAAGGCCGTCGGAAACTGCTCGAACTTCAACCTCGCCAAAGCCCAATGCAGTCGAATATCCGCCAATAAGAACAGGTAGTAGGGTGAATTCTGGTCGCCTTCTTTTTCTATGCGGTTCAGCCGCTGGTCTCTATTCTTCTCCAGCCTTTTGAATTCGGCCTCGTCTTCGTTCAAATAGATATGGAAAAAATCGAGATAATTTTCGACGTGGAGGATGATCAGGTTATTCGGGTCGCTTTGCCGAATGCGAGCCAGCTCGGCCTCCGCCTCATCGAAGCGAAGGCTGAGGATTTTTTGATAGGCGTCTTTCAGCGCCGGCGTCCACTCAAAGCGCCCTTGCGCCGCCGCCGAAAACAGGGGTAGGCAGCTAAAGAGCCATAAAATCAAATGCTTAGTCATCGGGGGATCAATGCTTTTTGAAAGATGAATGGAACGACCTGACGCCGATTGCGCTTCGGATGTTGAATAGCTCGGAACTTTAGAGACAGGCTTTATTATTCAGTGAAAACGGGCGGACTCTATTACATTTTGTTCGCCGAGGTGAATACCCTGTTCCAGTTGATGCCGTTGGCCATATTGCCGTTTTTGGTAGAGAACCAGATGAATAGCGGCTTGCCGACGATATGGTCTTCCGGCACGAAGCCCCAGATTCTGCTGTCTTCGGAGTTGTCGCGGTTATCGCCCATCATCCAGTAGTAATTCATTTTAAAGGTATAGGTATCGGCTTCCTGGCCGTTGATGAAGATTTTGCCGTCTTTCAGTTCCAACTTATTTCCCTCATAATTGGAGATAATCCGCCGGTAGAGTGCGATGTTTTCCGGGCTAATGGCCACCGTCGCCCCTTTTTTGGGGATGTAAATCGGGCCGAAGTTATTGTTTGACCAACTGCCGAAGTTCACTGCGTCGTGCGGGAAATACTGTCCGGGCTGGCTGGGAAATTCTAAAAACTCTACCGTGGCGCCGGATTCCAACTGCTTTATCTTTTCCACCTGCTCGGCGTCCAAAAAGAAGACGCCCTGCTGTGGATTGCTCTCCGCCACGTTCACGCCCATCTCTGCCAATTTCTCCAAATTGACCTGACCGCCGGGCAGCATCACCCGATAGAGGAATTGCATGTGGGTGGGGTTTTCTGCCTTTTGCCCATTGACATAGACCTGGCGGTCAATGATTTGAAGGCTGTCTCCGGGCAGTCCGATACAGCGCTTGATATAGTGATCTTTTTTATCGACGGGACGGACGACCAATTTGGCCTGACCGCTTTTAATTTGCTGCATTCTTGCCGGGTCGATGGCGCCCCGCCTGAAGTCGTTGATGCTCCATGTCCTCTCCGGGAAAATGTACACGCTGTCGCCGTCGGGGAAGTTGAAGACTACGGGGTCGTTGTGTTTGATTTTTGTCAGCGCCGGAAGGCGATAGAAGGGCAGGTTGGGTTTGGACAAATAGCTTTCGCCGCCGATGAATGGAACCGTATTGTGCAGCAGAGGGAGCATGACGACCGTCTTGGGCGTGCGGATGCCGTAGTGAGCTTTGCTGACAAAAAGAAAATCGCCCACCTTGAGCGAACCTTCCATAGACGATGTGGGAATGGTGTAGGCCTCTATGAGAAACATGCGGATAAAAGCGGCGGCAAATACCGCGAAGATGATCGCCTCCGTCCATTCTCTGACAGTTGATTTTTTATAGGGATTGTTTCTGATGAGCTTTTGTACTTCCCTGCTCTGATTGCTTTTCTGAGCCTCTTCTATTTTTTCAAAATAAGCCCGCTCTGCCGGAACAGTCGGCCCGATGTACTTTTCATTCTTCCCATAGCCCAAAGCGAAGAATATGATTGGGGCGTAAATAACGGCGATGGCGCTATGCCAAAAACTGTATTTCCCAAAGGAGCGAACCATGTCCACGCACAGCCCGACAAATACAAAAATGTTGACGATGGGTACTAAGAGCCAGAGTGCGTGCAGCGCTTTTCGCCCGACTAACTTGCACATGACGACGAAGTTTAGTCCCGGAACTAAAGCTTTCCAGGACGCTTCGCCCGCCTTTTCAAATAGCTTCATCAGGCTAAGACTGAACAAAATATACGTGATGAGCAGAAAAATGAGAATGATCATATCTTGAAGAATTGTGGAATTGACGCCCCGGGGTCTAAATGATTAAAAGGAACTGCTCGCTTCAGTTTTCCCCTTTTTTCCCTGAGGCGGGCAAAGATAGTTGAAAATGAATCTTGCAAAACAGGTCTGCCGGACAAAATGAACGCATCATTCGACGTAGCCTTCGATGAACAGCTTTTCGCCCTTGCGGCGCCCGCTAAACCAGACCGTGATTTTTTTAGAAAAATAGCCCGTTTTCTGAGCTTCAAATTCTATCTGGATGCTGCCGTCCCCGCCCGGCGGGACGACTTCCTCCTGCCAGTCGGCAGCCGTGCAGCCGCAGGTAGTGCGGACGTTATCAATGCTCATCGGCGTCTCGCTGAGGTTTTTGAACAGAAATTTCGTCGCAACAGTCTCCCCCAGTTTGAGATCCCCAAAGTCGTGCGTCGTAGGACTCACCCATTCTACCTTGCTATCCGGGCTGACAATGGGAAATAACCAGATGAAGAAAAATAACAGCGCGGATTTCATGTAAGACCGATTTTGTGGTGATTGGAAAACTTTGCTCAAACGTAAAAAGAAAAGTCTTGTTTTACGCTAAGCCTTTCTGCCATGCGCCAATGCCTATCTTTGCCGCTTTGAAAATAAAATCCAGGACGGGGATGAAATCTGTGGAAAAAACTCGAAGTAAATTTAAATTAATTTCCCCTTTCCGGTGTAAATCACCTGCTCAATAGGCGGAAACACTCACAGAAAGACTATACTGACCTGATTTTTTTTAAATTTTTTTTAAAAAAAGAGAGTAGAGATATGAAAAAGACCATCCTCATCACCGGCGCCAACGGCAATCTCGGCAAGGCCGTCGTCAACCTCCTGCACGAACAGGGCTACACCATCTGCGCCGTCGTCGGCAGGAGTGTTCTGCCCGAAGACTTCAAAGAAAAAGTGAGCGACATCCGCAGCGTAAACCTCATGGATGAAAAGGAAACAGAAAACTATATTCAGGAGATCACCCGCCTTTACCCCGATATTTCGGCGGCGCTGCTCTTAGCCGGCGGCTACGCCACTGGCGATATCGCCGCTACCGATGAGTCGGCGCTCGACCAGCAGATTTCCCTGAATTTCAAAACCGCCTATTTCACCGCCCGCCCACTTCTCCATTTTTTTGAAAAAAATGGCGGCGGAAGGTTCATTTTCGTCGGCGCCCGCCCTGCCCTGTCTCCCGTCGCGGGCAAGGGCGCCATCGCCTATTCCCTCGCCAAATCCATGATCTTCCACTTAGCCGGGCTCATCAACGCTACCGGCAAAGGAAAGCGAATCGCCGCGCATACCATAGTCCCCAGTCTCATAGACACCCCTCCCAACCGAAAGGCCATGCCCGAGGCTGATTTTTCAAAATGGGTAATACCGGAAGACATCGCCGCCGCCATTTCTTTCCTCCTGACCGACAGCGCCGCCGCCCTGAGGGAAGGAGTTTTGAAATTGTATAATGAGGCGTGAGGAGGAGGCTTTGCGGGAGACGCTTTGAGGGCTTTAGGGACGGAGACGAGCCTTGAATCTCTTTCCAAGCCAGGCGCCGAAGCTACTTTTCCCCTTCCCCGGAAGGGACGGAGGTGGCTGCCTCTGAGGGAAGAACCAGCTTAAAACTCAGCGAAAGCTTCGCTCGCAACCTGCCCCTTCACTGAAAGGGGCTTTGGAAGGCGGGGTTATTGACGAAAACGGTATCGGTGAGGGTGTGCAGAAATGCTAAGAGCGCACTTTTGTCGTATTCGGTCAGGTGTAGGGGCATGATGGAGCCGATGACTACATTGTCGGCGTAGTGCCCGCCGGAGTTGTAGTGGTCAATTACCTCTTCGAGGGTTTGGAACCTGCCGTCGTGCATGTAGGGCGCAGAGAGGGCGATGTTTCGCAGCGTGGGGGCTTTGAACTTGCCGTTGTCGGTGACTTTTCCGGTGATACCTCCTAAGCCCTTGTCGGGGAAATCCATGAGGGAGCCGACTTCCGTGATGGCGTTATTTTCATAGCGCTCGGAAGTGAGCAGGGGGCCGCCGTCGTGACAGTGGGCGCAGTGGCCTTTGGCGATGGTCTCGCTGAACTGGTCGTCGAAATAAATCTTAAGCCCATCTACTTCGAGGTCGGAGAGCAGGAAGGGGTCGGGGTCGTTCTGGTATCTCTTTCTGTCAAACTTAGAACCGGCGCTGATGAGGGTTCGCTCAAACTGGGCAATGGCTTTGGCAGCCAGCTCCCTGGTGATCTCGCCGGAGCTCCTGATGCCAAATGCCTGCCTGAACAGACTGGGGTATTCCTTGTGCCGCTGGAGTTTCAGCTCCACATTATCCCATATCTCGGCCATCTCCACCGGATTCTCTACCGGATGCAGCGCCTGATCTTCCAATGTGGGAGAACGTCCGTCCCAAAAAAGGCCTTTGGTCATAAAGCCAATATTGACGAGCGGCATGGCGCTGCGCGTCCCCAATTGATTTCCAACGCCGGTACTGAAGGCAGTCCCATCGGTAAAATTGCCGGCGGGGGAATGGCAACTGGCGCAGGAAATGGTGCTGTCTGAAGAGAGGATAGGGTCGTAAAAGAGCCACCTACCCAGTTCAATCCCTTCCACGGTCATGGGATTATCCGCCGGTATTTCCATGGCGGGGAATCCCGGAGGTATCGTCACCTGGCAGGCCGTGGGCTGATAGGGGATATCCGTCAGGTCGTCTCCCGGAGGAATCGGGTCGGGCGCATCCTTGTCATCTTTACAGGCATTCAGTCCGAGGAAAATGAGGGACAGGAGAAAGATTATCCTTTTCATAATTCAATTTTTACCAAAATAGGCCTACTCGATAGTCAGCGCCTGTTTGAAGTTTTCCATCAAATAAAGCATCAGAGGCAGGTCGCTGGCCTCCTGGGTGTCTTTGTTGGCGGGATCGGATAGATCCAAAGCGTTATTACCCACCTGATAGAGCTTTAATATATCCAAAACAAAATTCAGGTCGAATGTTTCTCCTTCCTCAATAGTGATGGGCTGTGTAATAGCGACAGTTTGATAGACGGCGTCGGCGCCGGCGTGGTGCTCGAAGCCTCTGTCGGCGGAAGAGAATATTCCATCGTTGTCCAAATCGTAGATCCCCTCGCATTTCATAAAAATGAAACTCTTCCAATCGCTCCAAAAATGGGTATTGAAGGCCTGCCTCAGGGGATTGTCGATGCTGAGGTGGCCGGCGTCGGCATTGTTCAGTTTTGCCGGAACGCCGATGCCGATGCGCAATCCCTTGTAATTGCCAATGGGTACTTTCTCTCCGGCGACGGCGATTGGCGTCTCGGCCTCTGCCAGCGTGGTATGGTCGGAAAAATCAACAAATCCAATATCCTTCAATTTGACGTTGGAACCGCTTTCGGGAATGAGTTCTACATTCGCTATGAAGAAATTGAAATTTAGGAATCGCAGCAGATGCCCGTCCGGGTAGGTATAATCCTGGTACATCATTAAGGGAGAACCGTCATATACCGCTTTAAATTGGAGATTTACAGCCGTTACCGGGCCTTTATCTTCGTCTTTTTTACAGGAGAAAAGACCGAGGACGACCAATGAGAAGAGAAGCAACTTTTTCATAAAACAAAATATTAATTCATTGAAAAGCAAATATTTGGCAATGGAGGAATGCCCGACAGCGCAAAATGCCAGGCATTTTAGAAGCGATGGAAATAAGCTGGCAGGAGATTCAAAGATTAACACTAAGCGTCCACCCCGTTTGAGCAATTTTTTAAAAAATCTGCCTGTCTCAAACAGCTCCTGAATTTAAGGTAAATGGATGGAGCCGGGAATTGGTTTTACAGGGGCGAGGCTTAAGCTATAGATATATCCGGCGCTGAGCGCTCTGCTCGCTAACCGTATCTCCGTTTCACTAATTTGATAAAGATTTTGGCTTTGGAGACTTTGTCTTTAGCCAGCCAGTCATATTTTCTGCTGACGTTGCGAATGAGGTAATCTTTGGCCTCGTCAAAACTCTTAAGCTGGTTGAGCGTGGCTATGGTCGCATCAAAAGAAGCCTGGTCGCCGCCAAAAAGTTCATTGACGGTTAAAATACGCTCGTTGAGTCCCATCTCTTTTTTGATGTCCGTAATGGGCAGCTCGCTCAACTTTTCCGACAGTTCTCTGGCGCTGGGGAAATGGAACAAGTCCTCCATCTCTTCGTTATTGGCGCGGGGAGTGGGAGTAGCGGCTGCAGGCTGGGGAACGATCGGCTCCGGCTGAGCCTTCGGAACTTCCACGACCGGCGCCTCCTTTTTTTCAACGACTGGCGCCGGTTCCGGAACGGGAGCAGGCGGCGGCGGGGGAGGAGCAGGCCGGGGGGGGGCTTCCTTAATGTCAGTTTTTACCCTGGGGGTGTTGTCGTCAGATTTTATCTTGTTCAGCGTGATTTTTGGCGTAGTTTTGAAAACCTCGACAGGGGTAGGCTCGGCATTGGCCACATCGGACGGCGCATGTAGGAAAATGTCGTACAGTTGCTGTAAATAGCTTTTCATCAAGTCTCTCTCGATGGAGGAAACGTTTTGTGCGTCGGCGCTCATGCTTTTATACAGGGCGGTTACTTTTTCTAAGAGGATTTTTGTTTTTTGTAAATCCATTTTTTTAAAAATTACTAACTGGTAAATTTGACGGAGTTGTCTGATATTTTGGCTGGAAACTCAGGAAGCCTTACCTTGCAGCCACCAGGCAAAAAAGAAGCCCAAAGATAAAAATTTTCCCTATAGCCAATTTACCGTACCTGACACTACCATGTTTCTCGAACCTCATTTTAAAGGACAACGCAGCGGATGGATAGAAGTAATCTGCGGTTCGATGTTCTCCGGAAAAACCGAAGAGCTTATCCGCCGGCTGAAAAGGGCAAAAATTGCCAACCAAAAGGTTGAAATTTTTAAGCCTAAAATAGACACCCGCTACGACGGTTCCAAAGTCGTCTCCCACGACAAAAATTCATTCCTCTCCATTCCCATTGAAAATTCGCACAAAATACTTGAACTGGCAGAAGAGGTCAGCGTCATCGGAATAGACGAGGCTCAGTTTTTCGACGATGAATTGCCGGAAGTCTGTCAGACCCTGGCGCTCAAAGGAAAGCGGATCATCGTCGCAGGGTTGGATATGGACTACAAAGGCCGACCCTTTGGACCAATGCCCAACCTCCTGGCCATCGCCGAGTATATTACTAAAGTACACGCCATCTGCCAGCACTGCGGCAATCTGGCCACGCATTCCTATCGCTTAGCCGACGACGACAATATGGTAGTGCTGGGGGAGAAAGACCTGTACGAACCGCGATGCAGAACCTGTTACCAGATGGGCAATATTTTGAACCTGAGAGTGAAAGATTAATTTGAGTGTAAACGATAAAAAAACAAGAACTATGATGGAAGCTTTTGAAGCGCAATTAGATAAGTTTGTTGAAATGGCTTTTTTGGAAGACGCGCCCGAAGGGGATCGCACTTCCTTAGCCTGTATCCCCGCCGCCGACCGCTGCCAGGCCTACCTGTTGGTGAAAGACCCGGGAATATTGGCGGGCATGGATCTGGCTGAATTTATTTTTAAAAAAGTGGACGCCTCTTCTGACTTCAGGCCTCTGAAAAAAGAGGGCGACTACGTCAGCCCGGGAGATATTGCCTTCGAGGTGGAATGTAATACCCAGGCGCTGCTCAAAGCAGAAAGGGTGGTACTCAACCTCATGCAACACCTGAGCGGTATCGCTACCCTCGCCAGCCGCTTTGTCTTTGAAGTGGAAGATTATCCCGTTAAAATTTTAGACACCAGAAAAACAACGCCCTTACTCAGATTTTTGGAAAAAAAGGCGGTCAGAACAGGCGGGTGCTACAATTACCGCAGCAGCCTCTCCGACTGGTTTATGATCAAGGACAACCACATCAAAGCCTGTGGAGGCGTGGGAAAGGCGATTGAGCAGGTGGACGCCTATCAGAAAGCCGAGGGTCTGGATTTAGGCGTCACCATCGAAGTCCAAAACTTTGTGGAACTCCACGAAGTGCTCGCTACCGGCAGGATTCAGCGAATCATGTTTGACAATTTCGAACTGCCCTTGTTGGAGGAAGCGGTAGCGACGGTCGGAAAGAGGTTCGAGACGGAAGCCTCCGGCGGCGTCAATATCAACAATGTCCGGAAGGTCGCTCAGACCGGCGTTGATTTTATCTCGGTCGGTGCACTGACTCACTCTGCGCAAAACCTGGATTTGAGTCTAAAGATAAAGTGAGAGGAGTTGAGGCGGAGGCTTTTTCCAGCAGATTTCGAGTTTCTTTTCCCTGTGATTCTTCATTTTCCTCTAAATAAAAAAAAAGGCGGCTTCTGCCGCCTTTTTTTATTGATTCTCAATTGGATAACTTCTCAATGTCAACCATATCAAAGAGATGGTACAGACAACGGCGATCCAGAATCGAATGTCTTTGTAAATGTGTGTTCGTTCCATGTTTTGTCCCTCGTAGTTTAAGTTTAAAAGAATGTCCTGAGAGGAGAGACGGTCTGGTTGTAATGGCCGGTTACTTTGGGAAAAAATATTCTGAGAGAGGAAAAATAGATTTGGTGAGGCAATCAATCTTTTCAAAATTGGTACCAACTGAATTTTACTAATTTGATGTTCTACTAATTTCTGTGGCGCCTGAGTGGTAATTTTCTTCTTCTTTGGCGGTGGATTTTTGCTTTGTAATTTTGGTTGACTGCCAGAACTGTAGATTTAATGGAATAAAGGCTTTCGCAGAATTTCCACTTCACTATAATCCCTGCAATCCAAAAGGCCGCCCAGTCGGCGATTCAGACGACTAAGACCTCGCCAGGGCTTTGTTGATTCTCCTGACCAGTCCGGGGCCTTCGAAGACGAGGCCCGAATACACCTGAACCAGGCTGGCGCCGGCTTCCAACTTTTCGATGGCGTCGGCGGGGGAGCTAATGCCGCCTACGCCGATGATGCCAATTTTCCCGCCCGTCTTATCGTGCAGATAGCGAATGACCTCAGTAGATCGCTCGCGCAGGGGCTTTCCGCTCAGGCCGCCTGCGCCCATATTTTCGACAACCTGGGCAGGGGCGCCCAGCCCGTCGCGGCTGATGGTTGTATTCGTGGCGATGATGCCGTCAATTTTTGTCTGTTGGACGATTTCGACGATGTCGTCGAGTTGGGAGTTGCCGAGGTCGGGGGCGATTTTCAGCAGGATGGGTTTGGGGGAGCTTTTTTGCCGGTTGAGCCCTTGGAGTAGCGTCAGCAACCGGGTCAGAGGTTCCTTCTCCTGTAGATTGCGGAGATGTGGCGTGTTGGGAGAGCTGACATTGACTGCGAAATAATCCACATAGGGAAAGAGCGCCTCAAAGCAGATGGCGTAATCCCGCGCTGCTTCTTCATTGGGAGTAGCCTTGTTTTTGCCTATGTTGCCGCCGATGACGAGATTTTTTGGGCTGGTCTTTTTGAGCCGTTCCACCAGGGTCTGTACTCCTTCGTTGTTAAAGCCCATTCTGTTGACGAGCGCCTCATCCTGCGGGAGGCGGAAGAGCCGGGGCCGGGGATTGCCAGGCTGTCCGAGCGGCGTCACCGTCCCTATTTCGATGAATCCAAACCCCAGCGCAGAAATGGCCTGAAAGTGCCTGCCGTCTTTGTCGAATCCCGCCGCCAACCCAACCGGATTAGGAAAGCGCAGGCCAAATACCTCTCGCTCTAAGCGGGGGTCGTTTACCTGCCAGACCCTCCGGAACAGCCCGCTAACTATGGGAATGGCCAATGCGAACTTCAACAGAACGAGCGTGAGGCGATGCGCCCTTTCCGGAGGGAAGAGATACAAAACCGGCTTGAGAAAAATTCGATAAAACATGGGCGGTGGAAATTCGATTGAAATTCGCTGTTGGGAAAGCCTTCACCGGAGACTTTCCCTTTCAGGCTATTTTTTTTCTTCGCTTTGGATGTCGGAGTAGTTGATGAGACGATGCGCTTCCGCCGGCTGCTCCTTCTTTCGAGCGACGTAGCCTTTGGGGTAATAGAATCGCTCCCTCACCTGATTATCCATCAGATAAGATTGCTTATACCCCCGGTAGGTTCCCCAAAACTGGTTGAAGCGAAAGAGGAGGATGTTTAAAAACTCCTTCAGCAGTGCGCCGTCGTGGAGCGCCTGCCGCCAGTCGTGCCGGCAGTTTTTCCAAAATAAAGTCAGAAAGGTCAGAAAATTAAAAGTCTCGTTTTTCTGGATCAGGCGCAGGGCTATCGCTTCCCGCCGATAGCGGTTAAAGACGTTGACCCATTTTTCTTCGTGGACGTGGATGATGGTCGCTCCGGCCTGGTAGGCGATGCGGTAGCCTTTCTCCTGTATTTTCTTTGCCCAGTCTAAGTCCTCTAATCCCGTCAGCGTCTCGTCGTAGGGCTGCTCCTCCCACAGGCGGCGGCGGATGGCGCAATTGGCATTGTTGCAAAAGGGATGGGGCTGGTTCGTCGAACTTTCTTCGGGAAACCACTTCCGAAAAATCTGATGTTCGCTGTATTTATTGCGGCTATCTCCCCGCTGCTTTCCATAGACGAGGGCTACATGCTCGTCCTCGAAAGGCTGGAGCATGAGTTGCAGCCAGTCCTTGTAGAGCGGATAGACGTGGGCGCTGGCGAAGAGAACAAACTCGCCCGTTGAGGCTTCACAGCCTTTGTTCAGCGCATAGCCAAAAGAAAAATCCTGGGGACGTATGCCGACGATTTTTATGGGAAATTGGGAGGCGATGCTGAGCGTGGCGTCCGTAGAACCGCTATCCACGACGATGATCTCGAGGTCTTTCAGGCTCTGCTCCAAAATGCCCGTCAGCAATTTGCCAATGTGCTTTTCTTCATTGAAGCAGCGGATGATGATGGAGAGTTTCATGGTCTTATGCGTGAAGTAACGGCTCGGTTGTTAGCGAATTGTCCGCCTTGTTAAGAGATGAGCCGCCATATTCAAAAGTGCAGATGATTTGATCTTCCCTTGATATCAGCTCCTCAATCGCATAGCCTTTATTAAGGAGAAATTTAAAAACCTCCGTCACATTGGACTGGAAAGAAGGCAGAAAGAGCGGATGCAGTTCAAGTTTAATTCTTCTCGGTTTTCTCTCGCCGGAAAGGAGCCGGGTCATCCCCTTTAACACCATCATCTCGGCGCCCTCCACGTCAATCTTGACCACATTCGGCGGGGGAATTAACCGGCGCTGTATGAGATCGTCTATCACTTCAATCCTGACCTGAATGGAATTAGAAATTTTATTGACTGGACGCAGACTGGGAGAGGCGGCATTGGAGCCGGCGGTAAAAAGTTCCATGCAACCCTGCCTGTCGCCTAATGCTACCGGCTGGATTTCATAATTAGAGAGGCCGTTGAGTTCGTAGTTTTTGAGCAGGCGATCCTGATTTTCCGGGTCGGGCTCGAAACTGACGACCCACCCTTTTGTAAGCTTTAAGGCTGCCGGAATGGACCAGGCGCCGACCGAGGAGCCTATGTCGTAAAAGACGTCCTCACTCCTGAGCAGGCTGAGTAATTCTGCTATCTGATCTCTCTCGCCGCCAAAATTTTTCAATCGGAATTTCTCGACGTGGTTATTGACGTGGAATCGCAGGGTTTTACCTTTGATCAGTCCTTCATGCGAGCAGATATAGGGAAAGCGAAAGCGGTCGAGCGTTTTTTTAATTAATTTTTTCAAAGATGCTAAGTTTGTTAAATAGTTTCCGTAGGGGATTCCCGCAACTGTATTTCAAACTCAAAGGAACCCAGATATTTACAGTTTCCCTCCTCTTACTTTATTATAAAATTAAAATGGAAGGAAAATTCTCTCAAAGGGCAAAGATAAATGCTTAATCATTTTTACCGCAGCAAGCTTAGGTCTCCCTTAAATTCTATGATTTCCCCATCAAAAGAAAGGATCCTGATGTAATAAATATACACATCCTGAGCAGCCGGCTGATTTCTGAACCTGCCGTCCCAGCCATAAGTCGAATCGTTGGCCGGAAACTTCTCTTTTTCAAACACCTTTTCTCCCCATCGGTCGAAGATACGCATCAATTGTATTTCCCGCAGGCAGTCGCCTAATGCGTAGAACATGTCGTTGATGCCGTCGGCATTGGGACTGAAGGCGTTCGGAATATAAATTTTTGACTCCAAATCCACTTCTACCAGAACGCTATCGCTGGCGGTACAGCCATTCGCATCGCTTACAATGAGATGATAAACCGTTGCGCTGAAAGGGGCTGCCACCGGCTCGGGGCAGTCTGTACAACTGAGGAAATCCGCCGGACTCCAGCTATAGCTCAACCCCGAACCGGAAGCCCTCGCCTCGATTTGTACGGAATCGCATCGGGGCGCTTCTATTCGCCTGGGCAGGTCGAGGACGATGCGCTCCGGATAGCCGATGAAAAAGAAATTTTCCCAAATGCAGCCGAAGGTGTCAATGGTAAAAAACTGATCGCCGCCGGAGGGTAGATTTTCAAAGACCTTTTGCCCGCCAATGGGATTGTCGCCGAATTTGAACTGTAGATGAGGATCGTCTGCCAGGATGGTCAATATCCCGTTGCTTTCGCCAAAGCAGCGCACATCCTCCGTCTGCGAACTCACCGCCGGCCGTTGAGCGGCGTCTAAATAGACGGAATCCATTATTGCGCAACCCGCAGCATCCGTTACGGTGAGGGCGTAGAAACCAACATCCAGACCGGTGAGCCGGTCGGTGTTGGAAGCGCTATTTTCCCAGGCATAGTGGTAAGGCTCAGTCCCTCCCGAAACTAAGGCCGTCACTTCCCCGTCGAAGGCAAAGGGGCAGGCTATGGTAGTTTCGAAGTTTATGTCCATCGGATTGGAAAGGAGGAGTATCTGGACGGTGGAATCGCAGCCGTTGGCCAGATTAAAAGTCTGCGAATAAATCCCCGGCTGAGTTTCCCAATTGCCAAAAACCAGCGCTGAGTCGCCGGCGCAAAGCCATGTAGTATCGTTGCTAAAGACATAATTCCCGCTATGCAGATAGAGACTGTCAGAGGAAAAGCATCCGGCGGCATCCGAGGCGACGAGAACTAAAAAGGTATCAATTGGATGGGCGACTACCACCTCCGGGCAGCTCGGACAATCCACTAATTCGGCGGGGAACCATTGATAGGATGAAAAGCCGCCTGCAGAAAAATACAGGGTATCGCCTGCGCAGAAAATAGCGCTCTCAGCCTCGATCTCCACGGGAACGGAAGGATTTAGCGCGATGCTGATTTCGTCCGTGTGCGTAGCGCCGCAGGCATCGGTGGCGGTGACCGAATAAGCCCCAGACGCCAGGGCGGTAAAAGTCTGTCCGGTCTGGCCGGGTACAGACCACTGATAGCTGATGAAGCCCGAACCGGCGTCCAATTCGACAGGCTCGAACTCGCACAGGATGATATCCGACCCGAGGTTCAAAACGGGGCTTGCGTCATTTAAAATGAAGCTGCCGATATTATTGAAAAAGTCGCATTCCGCCGTGGCTGTGTTGGGGAAATCAGCATCGGGATTGAATGGAGTGGGAGTAGATCCATTGTCGTTGACCATGGCAAAGATGGGCAGATTCAGAGGCAGGGAAACCGGCAGGACGAAAGTTTCGCAGTCGCCCGGAGCTACTGCTGTCGGCAGGGCGAGCGTCGCCAGCACTGCTACGGCTGAGGTGGTGGGATTCTCCGGGTAGAAACTAATCGGCGTACCGGCAGGCAGGGCTACGCTATCTGCATTGCAAACTTCAAGAGATACCTGCGTAGCGCCACCCATGCAGCCGGCGCTGATGGCGCTCAATACGGCGTCGGGGACGGAATGTAGGGGAAGGCCATTGGCGCAGGTGTCTGCACAAGGGATAAAACAAAGCTGCGTTTCATCAAAAACCGGAACACCCTGTGCGGTCGAAACAACATTGGAAGGGTAGTTGGGCGTCCAGGCAGTGAGCGGATGCAGACCGTCGTAGGGATTTGAAAAGAGGTTTTCGTCCGGGTTCAGCTCAGCGCTGAAATTGCAGTTCATATTCAAAAGCTCCCCACTGGAATTGAGTCTGATCAGCAACATATCACTGTCGCCGCTGCCAAAGCTGTTGGTTGCGCCGATGAGAAAGATCTGGCCGTTTCGCAGAGCTATGTCGTTCACCACGTCCGTCCCCGCGCCGCCGTATCGCTTCGCCCATTGCGCTTCCCCATTTTTATTGATTTTTATTAAAAAAATATCCTGATTTCCCTGTATAAAGTTTCCCGTTAAAAGAAACCCATCGGGCAGGAGGAGAGCTTTGACGGCAGACTCGCTCTGGGCGCCCGGCAAATCGTAAACTTTCGCCCACTGAATCTGCCCCTGCAAATTGGTTTTGAAAAATTGCAGGGTGGTGTTGACGGTGCTTATTCCGTAAAGATCCCCATGCCCATACGCGAAAATGCCGTCGTCGTCTTCCAAACAGGTCGAACCGTAGAGCCGCGCATCCTGGGAGCTGACGTTCCTCAGGTAGAGCCGGGACCAGAGTTCGTTTCCGTCTAAGTCGAGTTTGGAGAGGTTTTGCCTCATGCGATTCTGGCCGCCGCCAGATGCATTGAGCCTGCCGGTCACATAGACGCCCGAACCGTCGGAGGCCAGGATAGGGCATAGAAAATCTTCGCAGGAGCCCAGATTGAAATTGCGCGCGAAGGCTATGTCTCCGTCCTCGGATTTGATTTCCAACCAAACGGCGTCGCAGCCGCTGCCCGGCGCAGAGTTGGGGGAGTCGTCGCCCACGATGATATAATTGCCGTTCGTCGGATGCTGAAGGATGCCGGCAAAGATGGAATTATCGTTGCCCGGATAGCTATAAACCCTCGCCCAACTGAGCGATATGTTTTGGTAGTCGTATTGGAAGACAAAATTTTCCCAGGTGGACGTAGTTCCGTCCCCCGTATAGCCGCAGACGACGATCTGACCGTCGTAGGTCAGTATCATATCCTTCGCCCGCTCCGTCCTGCCCGCTACAAAGCTCATGCTGCGCTGCCATTGCAAATTGCCGTCGCCGTCCAAAAGGCCGATGATGAGGCTGTCCGGTTTGGCCGCCGTAAAGACCCAGCCTTCAGGGACGGCCACTAAGCGCCTGCCTTCTTCGGCAAGGGGACTTCCATAAGCAGCCAGGGTGGGTTCATCGCAACCGGCGGAAATTCCGGCAGACCCAAGACCATTGACTTCGGCCATTTGACCCTGATATTTTAAGGGGAAATGGAGCGCCTCCTCATAGATGGGATTTTCCGAAGGAATTATCAAAGGACTGAGCGAATCACATTTCGCAGAGGAGTCGCAATTGGGTATGGCCGATTCAGCCGGAGAGACTGGATTCCAAAACCGGAGGACAGAAAGTCTGTTTTGGGTTTTTGAAAGGATATTTTCTTCTAAAGAACTGAAAGAGATGCACGAAAGCTCGTTTTGAAAACCTGATAGCGGGTCGGTATTTTTTATAAAAAAAGCGGGAGAAAACAAGAGTAGAGATAATAAGTAAGGAGCAATGCGCTGCATGTAATTCGGTTGTTATGTAAATTTATAAAGAGCAAAGGTAACTTTGCCCCGTTTTGTGGATGGGCTGCCAGGGGGGCAAAACTCGTCCTTTTATAATTAATAAACAATAAGCATGGGAGTTATTTCTTAATTATCCGCAAAAGGGTAATATGCCCCCGTCCTTTTATAATTAATAAACAATAAGCATGGGAGTTGTCAAAAGGCAGGGAATTAAGCAGAGCGTCGTGACCTATTTTGGCGTGGCCTTAGGCGTTCTGAACGTCCTGCTCATCTATCCCGCCTTTTTGAGCGAAGCGGAAATCGGCATCATCACCTACGTCCGCGAGACGGCTGCCATGCTCTCCCTTTTTGTTTTTCTGGGCAGCACGGAGCTGGTCGTGCGCTTTTTTCCTTTTTTTAAAAATGAGGAAAAAAAACACCACGGCTTTCTGATGCTCCTGATGATCATCGTCGCAACAGGCTGCCTGCTCTTTGTGTTCGGCTGGGCGGTTTTTAGAGAAAAAATTTACAGCGGTTTTGCCGCCAAATCATCGCCTGAACTCTATCTGCGCTACCTTTTCTTTATGGTACCCTTCACCATATTGATCGCCTTCGCCAATCTGTTCACGATTTTCACTTCCAATTTCCACCGCATCGTCGTGCCGGCGGCCTTCAATGAATTTTATCCAAAGCTTGGCCTGCCGCTTTTAGTGCTCGCCTTTGCCTATAGCTACATCAGCTTTGACGGCGTCTTTTGGGGGATGTTGGTCTTGTATGCGCTGCTGTTGTTTTCCCAGTTGGGCTACGTTGCGTACTTAGGGCAGTTGTCATTTCGCGCAGATTTCGGCTTTTTGAAGAAGCCTTTACTGAAGGACATGGGTTCCTACAGCCTGTACGGTTTTTTGGGAGGCCTCGGCAGCAGGTTCTCCTCGGAGTTCATCAGCATCTTCATGGTCGGCACCATTTCGACCCTGACGAATACGGGCATTTTTACGATTGCCTATTTCGTGGCCAACGTGATAGACGTGCCCCGCAAGGCCATTTCCCGAATCGTTTCCCCCATCTTAGCGGACAAATGGAAGAAGAACGCCCAGGGCGAGATTGAAGAGTTGTACCGCAAAACCAGCCTCAATCAGCTCATTGCCGGCCTTTGGCTCTTCTTAGTAATCTGGGTATCCATTGACGAAATCTACCGCATCATGCCCAACGGCGAGGCGTTTGCCGCCGGGAAGTACGTCGTCTTTTTGCTCGGCGCCGCCCGGGTGATAGACATGCTCACCGGCGTCAATTCCGAGATCATCAGTTTTTCCAAATACTATCGCTACAACCTTTTTCTGATATTGCTGATGGCCGCCATCCACGTCATGGCCAATCTGGCGCTGATTCCCCGTTTTGAAATCGTGGGCGCCGCTCTGGCTCTGCTGGCCTCCATCTTTGCGTTCAATCTGGCGAAGTTCTTTATTCTACAATGGAAATTGAACATGCAGCCTTTTACCTGGCAAACCCTTTGGGTGCTGGCATTTGCGGCTCTGGCCTATTTCCCCGCCTCCCTACTGCCGACGCCCGAAGCGGCATTCCTGGCGGCGGCGCTGAAATCTGCCGTACTCACTGCGATTTTTGGCGGGTTGATTCTGATTTTTAAAATTTCTCCAGACATCAATGAACTGATCGGCAATGGATGGAAAAGGCTGAAGAAATTCGGTTAAAATTCTCCCGTGGAAAATTCTGCGGACAATAGACAGCGCCCTCGCATGCAATTGATTTACGACATAGCCCTCTTTTTCTATTTCGCCGCCATACGGGTAGCCGCTTTTTTTAATAATAAAAAGGCCGGCGAATGGGTGGAAGGGCGGAGGGGAATTTTTGAAAAAATGGCGCGGGACTTCGGGAAGCGCCAGAAGGGGGAAAAACTCCTGTGGATGCACTGCGCCTCCTTAGGCGAATTTGAGCAGGGCAGGACGATCATTGAAGCCCTGAAAGCCGAGCGTAGGGAGCTCAGGCTGCTGCTGACTTTCTTCTCGCCCTCCGGCTACGAGCTGAGGAAAAACTACGAGCCGGCAGACCGGGTGTATTATCTGCCCCGGGATTCCGCTGCGAATGCGCGCCGCTTTCTCGACATCGTCCAGCCGGATCTGGCGATCTTCGTGAAATACGAATTCTGGTATCACTACCTGTATTGCCTGAAAGAGCGGGAAATTCCCTGCCTGCTGATAGCCGCCAACTTTCGACCGGAGCAGCCCTTTTTTAAATGGTATGGCGGCCTGCACCGGAAGATGCTGACCTGTTTCACCCAGATTTTTGTGCAACAGGAGGCCTCTGCCGCATTAGTTTCCAGCGTAGTGGAGGTTCCCGTTGCGGTGGCCGGAGATACCCGCGTGGACAGGGTAGCGGAAATTGCCCGACAGGCGACGCCTATGCCTTTGGTAGAAATGTTCTGCGGAGGCGGCGAGGTGCTCGTAGGCGGCAGCACCTGGCCGGAAGATGAGGCAATCCTCTTCGAGACCTTGCGCCGACGGGACTGGAATAGCTGGAAAATCATTCTGGCGCCTCACGATATCCGACCCGCCCATTTGCAACAAATAGAAGAAAAATGGGGCGGCTCGCTGCTGCGATTTTCAGAATGTGAAGGAATGGAGGAATCTGCGCTACACTCCGCGCGTCTGCTGCTGATTGACAATGTTGGGATGCTGGCCCGGCTTTACCGCTTTGGAAAGCTGGCTTACGTCGGCGGTGGATTCGGAGCGGGCATCCACAATATTCTGGAACCGGCGGCACATGGCCTGCCCGTCGTCTTCGGACCGGGGTACCGAAAATTTGAAGAGGCTGTGTTCCTGCTGAAAACCGGCGGAGGGTTTACCGTCGAAAATTCCGGCGAACTGGAAGCGATTTTTCAAAAATTATCCGATTCCTTTTTCTATAAAAAAGCGGCGGGAGAGGCGCGGGCTTTTATTGATAACAATCAGGGCGCGACGGCAAAAATTATGCGGGCAATTGAAGGATTGAATTTTTGGAAAGAGCCATCGGCATAAATATGGCAGGGGCTGGCAGCGTAAATGGTTTTAGTAAATTATTTGTTTTTCCTTAAGTTTGAGCCTTATACCCAAACCATTTTTCCACATGAAGAGAATTATTCTCCCTTTTCTGCTTTTGCTTTTTTGGGCTAATTATCTCAAAGCTCAGATCATCAATGGCGCCGACACCCTCTACGGCAACGAGTGGATCAAGTACGACCAGAGCTATTTCAAAATATTGGTGGCGGAAGACGGCGTTTACCGAATCTCCTGGCAGGCTCTCTCCGATGCGGGCGTCCCGGTCGGCCAGATAGAAGGCGACCGCTACCGGCTTTTTCACAATGGAGAAGAAGTTCCGCTCTACCTCAGCGCTGAAGGCCTGCCCGGCGCCGACGACTTCCTCGAATTTTACGGCAAAAAAAATGCTTCCGAATTTGACCGCTACCTGTTCAAAGACCCGGACAAGGAGATGATGAACCCCCTGTACAGTCTGTTCACGGATACCTCGGCCTATTTCCTGACCTGGTCTGAAGGCTCGGGAAAGCGCTACCAGTTCATTGAGAATGCCTTAGTGAATCTGCCACCGAAGGATGATTTTTATCAGGGAGAATACGTGTTGAGTTACATCAATTCCTTTTCCAAAAAGGCCAATGCTCAGAATATCAGCACCTCGGATTATGGAGCGACGGAAGGCTGGGCGACCGCCGCCATCAATACGCAGACCATCAAAATTACCCTTCCCAATGTATCGAATATAGGCTCGAACGGGCAGCTCTACGTCCGTTATTGCACCAATGTAGGAGCGCACCGCCAGGAGATCAGTCTGAACGGCGAAGTCTTAGCGACGGAGGAATTTACCGGCGTTCAGTTGCGGGAAGTCAATTTCGATATTCCCAATCAGACTCTGCAAAGTCAGATGAGCCTGAAGTTTCTGGGGCTTGAGGCGAGTGCCGACCGCCAGCGCATCTCCAACGTCATCGTCCGCTATCCGGCGCTGTTCAACTTCGACAACAAGCCCTATTTCACTTTTGAAATAGCGGCCTCGCAGACGGTTCGCTATTTGGAGATTTCCAATTTCAAGACGAGCGACGGCATCCCCGCACTATACGACTTGACCAACCAGACCCGAATGTTGGGCGTCGTGGAAAATGGCGTGGTGAAGTTAGCGCTCCCGCCCTCTGCCCAGCCGAGGCGATTAGCCCTGGTCAACGATCAGACGGGCGTAAAGATGGCGACTGTTTTGCAGCCCGTTCAGTTCACCGACTACTCTACGCTGAATGCCGAATTTATCCTTCTCTCCAATTCCAGACTGTACGACGACGGCAATGGGGTCAACTACGTGCAGGAGTATGCCGACTACAGGAGCAGCGCGGCGGGCGGCGGCTATTCAACCGTAGTTGTGGATGTGCAGCAGTTGTACGACCAGTTTGGCTGGGGAATCCACCGGCATCCGCTTTCCATCCGCAGCTTTGCCCATTTTGTAAAAAAGAACTGGCCGGATGTGCAGTATTTTTTTATACTGGGAAAAGGCCGGGAATACAACGGCATTCGCAGCGCCGCCCAGGTAGCGGCTGCGACGAGCTTTTACGTGCCGACTTTCGGCTATCCCGGCGCCGATAATCTCTTAATGAGTACCAACAAGACGGCTGCGCCTATCATCCCCTTTGGGAGGCTGGCGGTCTCTTCGCCGGATGATATCGCCTTTTTTCTCAAAAAACTGAAAGACATGGACGCCAGTCTCCAGGCCGGGCAGAGTATAGAAGAGCGGCAGTGGTTGAAGAACATCATACACCTGGGCGGCGGCGGGAATGCTTCAGAACAGCAGTTGATCAAAGGCTATTTAGCGGCCATGGGAAACATTGTGGGGAATAATCTCTTTGGCGCTACCGTCTATTCCTTTTTTAAAACGAGCAGCGATCCGGTGCAGACTTCCAAAATGGAGCAAATTTTTGAAAAAATCAACAACGGCGTTTCCATCATAACCTTTTTCGGCCACTCTGCGGTGGGCGTGTTTGATTTCAATTTTGACAATCCCGACCACTATAAAAACTTTGGAAGATATCCGGTCATCTTTTCCTTAGGTTGCTATTCCGGAAATATCCACACCAATGGATTGGGCATCGCCGAGCGATTTGTCTTCCAAAGAGACAAGGCGGCTATCGGCATGGTCTCCACTACGGGGCAGGGGTATATCTCTTCTCTCAATTCCGTGATGAGCAGGTTTTACACCTGGTTGGGGAGCGAAGAATACTACGGCCAGTCCATGGGGGTATTGATGCAAAAGACAATAGAATACTTTGAAGCGAGCGGCTCTACCCAACTGGAACTCCTACAGCAAACTACCTATCTCGGCGATCCCGCTTTCAAAATTCACGCAGCGGAAGGCCCGGACTATCTGATTGACGCATCTTCAGTGAAAGTTTTGCCAAAACATATCAACATCCGGCAGGACAGCTTCGAACTCCGCTTTGCCGTGGTCAATATAGGCAAGGGGGTGAAGGACAGCATCAGCCTCAGGATAGAGCAGGAATTGCCCAACGGCGAGCGCATCGGCGCCGCTATGGTTTCAATCCAGGCGCCGACAAATAAATCCGAAGTATCATTGAAACTGTCAACGGTGGGCAAGCCGGCGGTGGGAAGGAACAGGCTCTATATCGCCGCCGACGCTGAGGACGAGGTCGTCGAGTACCCGCTTCCCGCAGCAGAGATGAACAACGAATTGGTAGATGCGAACGGCCAAAAAGGCTTCTCGTTTTTCATCACAGACAGCGGCGCCAAACCGGTCTATCCCGCCAATTTCGCCATCGTCGGAGATGCGCAGCCGGTATTGAAGGCCTCCACTTCCGACGCCTTGGCGCCCCTGGCCGGCTATGTTTTTGAAATAGATACGACCGCCAGATTTAACAGCCCGATGAAGCGGCGCATCGCCATCGAGCAGTCCGGCGGGCTTTTAGAGTGGAGACCTGCATTGCCCTTTGAAAATGAGAAAGTCTATTACTGGCGCGTCAGTCCGGACAGTCTCAACCAGGAAGAGGGCTATGCCTGGGAATCCCGCTCCTTTACCTATATCGCCGGCAGCCCGGATGGCTGGAGCCAGCGCCACTACTGGCAGTTTTTGGAAGACAGGCTCGAAGATATGCGCTTAGACGAGGGGAGCAGAAAGTTCCGTTTTCCCCAAGACTTTGCTGACTTCCGAATTAGAAACAAGGTGTATAACGCATCGGATCCCCCTGATGGGTTTATTAATGGGTTTAGACTGAGCGATTTCTTTAGATGGAATATTAATGCTTCCCTGACGGTGGTTGTTTTTGACACCCTGGGGCGTAAATGGGTGAATGATCAGCCCGGCCAGTATGGCAGCGTGAATACGAACGCCGCCCGGATTGTAGCTTTCCCTTTTCCCGTGGCGACTGCGGAGCAGAGAGAAAAAATCATCCAGTTCATGGAGGACATAGTCCCCGACAATCACTGGGTAGTTGTCTATACGGCTCAAAGAACTTTAGCGGAGAATTTGAAAATAACGGAATGGGAGGCCGACTCCCTGGTATTGGGCGGCAAGAACATTTTCAATGTATTGGAGGCCCAGGGCGCTCAGCAGGTCAGGTCTCTAAAGGACAACCTGACGCCCTATTATTTTGCCTATAGAAAAAATATGGGCGCCATCTTAGAGGCCAAAGCCGGGGATCCACTGGGAGAAATCAATCCCGAAATCTCCATTTCCGGGACTTGGTGGGAGGGCAGGGTAGGCTCCGTGGAAATCGGCCCGGCGAAGAGTTGGAAATCCTTTCAATGGAGCTACGATAGCGAGGGGATGATTGACCAGGACAGCTTTTACGTGGATATCTATGGATTGTCAACGAACCAAGAGGAGGCGCCTCAATTACTATTTGAGAAGGTAAAGGGATCCGAACTCGATTTGTCGGCAATTTCAAAGGATAGCTTCCCCTCCCTGCGATTGGAATTTTATGCTAAGGACTCCACAGATCGCAGTCCCGTACAACTCAAAGCCTGGACGGTCTTCTACGAGGGTCTTCCCGATGCGGCTTTTGAACCGAACAAACATTTCCTTTTTTACAGAGATACCCTTCAGGAAGGCGAGGCGCTGCGCTTAGAGAGCAGGGTCTCCGCTACCAATCCCTATCCCATGGACAGCCTGTTGGTGCGCTATGAGATCCGGGATCTGTCGGGCAATATCGCCCGGACGGAAGAAAGGGTCGGAAAGCTGTCGCCCGATGCCGGCCTCGATCTGAGTTTTTCCAAATCCACTAAGGGCCTGAGAGGGGCGCAGCAACTCCTCGTACAACTCAATCCCGGCGAAGACCAGCCGGAGCTACACTCGTCCAACAATTTCTTAGTGAAGGATTTTTACGTGGAGCGGGATCGGCGGAATCCCTTATTGGACGTGACTTTTGACGGCGTTCATATTTTAAATGGGGATATTGTATCGCCCCGACCGCTCGTCCATATTTCCTTAGAAGACGAGAATCCATTCCTGCTATTAGAAGACACCTCTTCCTTCAAGCTGTTCCTGATGCTGCCCAATGGAGATTTGCAGAACATTCCGCTTCATTCGCCGGAGCTTAGCTTTCAACCCGCCGTTTCCGGCGCCGACAATCGCTCTACTATTGAGTGGCGACCCGCATTTGCGGAGGGCGGAGAATATGCGCTGATCGTACAGGCAGGCGACGCCTCGGGGAATAGCGCAGGAGAATACGATTACAAAGTGGGGTTCAAAGTGGTGCTTGAGACCATGATTTCCAATGTGCTGGCCTATCCCAATCCATTTTCTACTGCGACCCGTTTTGTCTATACCCTCACCGGAGAGACGCCCGATTTTTTCAAAATACAAATCATGACGATATCGGGTCGCATCGTGCGGGAAATTACCCAGGACGAAATTGGCCCGCTGCGCATAGGAACCCATCAGACCGACTTCGTCTGGGATGGAACGGATGAGTTTGGCGATCGCTTAGCCAATGGGGTTTACGTCTATCGGGTGCTGACCCGCGATAGCGAAAACCAGGAATATAAACGCTACGAAACGAGCGCCGATAAATTCTTTAAAGGGGGATTTGGAAAACTGACCATTATTCGTTGAGGTATCGGTACAAGATGGAGTTCCCTTTGATGATTTACATCGAAAGGGAGATGAATCCGAAATTGCCCCGGATTTTATAGACCGGGATGTGGTTTTCTACATTCAAAATAATTATTCAGCTTTCGGAAAAGAAGGAAGAGGTTGGGAATACAAAAGTTGTGTGTAACCTTAAAAAAAGATTTAAGAAATGCAAGAATTGGAAAATTATAAGAAAGAAAAATTGACAATTGATTTAGCATGGGCTAATGTATTTGGAATATTGATTTTAATTCCAATAGGTTTAATATTTGGATTGCCATTTTATTTCATTTGGAAACCTCAGACTGATATTAAACAATATCTGGATAGTGCCGGATCACAAGGAGCTGGATTGGGATTTTTGTTGATTTTTGGAATTCTGATTTTGGGAATTGTACTGCATGAGCTAATTCATGGGATTACTTGGGCTAAATTTGCAAAAGAAGGATTTAAGTCAATAAAATTTGGAGTATTATGGAAAATGCTTACTCCTTATTGTCACTGTAAGGAAGCTTTAACTGTAAAACAATATATTATTGGAGCCATAACACCAGCTATAATATTGGGTATTATTCCTGCCATTATTGCGATTATGATTGGAAATTTGGGACTTCTAATCTTTGGTATGTTTTTTACAATGGCTGCAGGAGGTGATTTTTTGATAATTAATCTGATTAGAAAAGAAAGTAGTTCTGATTTGGTTCAAGACCATCCTTCAGAAGCAGGGTGTTTTATTTATAGAAAAATTGAATAAAAGGCAACACATAACAGGCAGCTTGGCAAAATAGCGGGTTTAGCGCTAATTTCACCGAT
>CAZXQI010000030.1:0-34877 GCA_964643005.1 uncultured Saprospiraceae bacterium
GGAAGTTCTCGAAACTTTGGACGCGCTCACATTGCTGCAATTTCCGCTTTGAGGATAAGTAGGTACGAACTCATTGTAATTGTTGTACGGTGAGCTACAGGCGTCTAAGTTCCAATGAACCAACAGATCCGGATTGCCGTTGCAGGCATTCGGCTTTGGTTCCACCGGACAGGGCACCTCCACAATCTTCCATTGCTGGTGGGTGTAATAACTCCAAAGGAGGTACTGGATAATCTTTGTACCGTTTGCGCCGGGAATATGCTGGAGGCATAGCCCCTTTCCGCTGTGCTTGGCTACGATATTGCAATAGCCGCCGCCCATGTTTACGAGCTTGAACTTTTGACTGTCGTTGCCGGAAAAGGCCCATTGGCAGGCTGAGGCGCCGTCCAGTTTGGAACTTCCCTTAATGTCTAAATACTTGCCGGAATGAGCGCAGGACATGTAGTAATAGCCGCTGCCTGCCGATTCAAATTTCCACTTGCCATGATCCTGGTTCTGGTAATCCCACTGAATGCAGTCATCGCCATCTTCCATACCGGATTTGTCAACATGTCCGCATTTACCGCTGGCCCGGTTGACCAGCTTGTAGCATTTCTTTGGATCGGGCGTTAGCAAAGATCCGCCTGTGTTGACGGTAGCAGGCGTTTCGTTTGTCGTCAGACAAATCATCGTAGAATTGTCGTCGGAAGTGACGACAATTTCACCCGGGGAAGAGGCGAAACTCATCTGGGTAAAGAGGAGAAGAACGACAGGAAGAAGAATCTGTCGGACTTTTCCAGTTTGAAAAAGTAAAGTGTGTTTGTTCATTTCAAATGAAATTTAGTTAAAGAATTAAGGAACAATGATTGCCATTAAACTGGTACAATACCTAAAGTGGGACAGGCGGAACAGGTGAAATGAGAGTATTGCTAATGCGGGAATTAGACCCCGACAAGGCAAAGCGTTTAAAACCGGTTAAGAATAGGATTGTACCAAAAAAGTGAGGAAACTAAAAAACGTCCAGAATGAAAGATATAAGCGGCGAGATCATTTATAATTATTCAGGGGCAAATATAATCCTATTTTAAACTAAACAAGAATATTTCTGTAGATATTTTTTTCACAAATTTTATGAAAAATAAATAGGTGAGTGAGGTAATACCGGCCTGGCAAAATAGGATTTTATAGGCCGTTATTTTAGGATATTCGTTTCGTTCAAATAAAAAACAGAGGAATTCCCCACTTTAAATCCTGCGATTTCGCTGCGCTCCATTCATCATCTAACTTTCGAAACTCTCCCGATTTTGTTTCAAAATCTACTCAATGTGTATCTTCGCAGCCCGAATTTAAAATCATGCGTTTAAAGACCCTCGAACTCAAAGGCTTCAAATCTTTTGCCGACGATACGGCTATTCATTTCAATGAAGACGTCATCGGTATAGTCGGGCCAAATGGCAGCGGCAAGAGCAATATTGTAGATGCCGTGCGCTGGGTTTTAGGCGAGCAAAAAACCACCGAGTTGCGTCTCGACTCCATGTCGAGCGTCATCTTTAACGGTACCAAAAGCCGCAAGGCGGGCGGCCTTGCTCAGGTATCTCTGACTTTTGAAAACACAAAAAACCTCCTTCCCACCGAATACACCACCGTCGTCATTACCCGCAGACTTTACCGAAGCGGCGAAAGCGAGTATCTGCTGAATGGAGTTGTTTGCCGCCTGAAAGACATCGCCAATCTGCTGATGGATACTGGTATCGGCTCGAACTCATACGCCATTATTGCGCTGGGGATGGTGGATGAAATCCTCGCAGATAAGGACAACGCCCGCCGGCGCATGTTCGAGCAGGCAGCCGGCATTTCCAAATACAAAAACCGAAAAAAGGAGACGCTCAGCAAATTGGACAGCGCCACCGCCGACTTAGAACGGGTGGAAGATTTGCTGTTCGAAATCAACAATAATCTCAAAACCTTAGAGCAGCAGGCCAAACGCACCAAACGCTATTTTGAGCTAAAGACCGAATACAAAGAGCTGAGCATCAAACTCGCCGCCCTGAAATCCGAATCGCTCAGAGAGAAATTTAAAGAGTTGCAAAAGCGCATCGGGCAGGAGGAAGACGGCTTTCGCCAAATCGAGGTGGAACAACGGACGTTGGAGGCCAACTTAGAAGCGCAGCGCAAGGCCAGTCTCGACCAGGAAAAAGCCCTCAGCGAGCGCCAGAGGGAAGTCAATCTACTCGTCGGGAGCATCCGGGATAAGGAAAATGAAAAGAAGGTGTTTGAACAACGCACTTTTTTTGTGGAGCAAAACCAAAAGAAATCTAATGAACAAATCCTCATCGCCAAATCCCGCATCGCTACTTTGGAAGAGGAAACTGCCGCCTATCGCGAGACTCTGACGGAGGATCGCCGCTTAGAAGCCCAATTGGAAGCACAACTCGAAATTGCTGAAAAAAGGCTGACGGATATCCGGCAGAACCACGGCGCCCTCAAAGCCGACCTGGACCGCATCATGCAAAACCAGCAACAGGTAGAGCGCGAGTTGTACGAATTAGAAAAGGAAAAGGCCGTCAACACCAACCAGGCCGAAACCTTCAAACTCGAAATTGAGAACGGCGAAAATGAGATAAAGAACAGGCATGCAGAGGCCAGTTCCCTGAGGAGTAAAATTATTGACGCCGAAAGGGAAGAGCATGAGCAGCAAGCCCTTCTCGCAAGTCTGGAGGCTGGAGAAGTACAGCGCCTTGAACAACTCGCCCAGACGGAGGCCCGGCTTGAAGAGTTGAAAACCCGCATCCAGCAAATCCACCGCGAGTTGGACGCCAAACGCAATGAGCACAAGCTCACCAAGAGCATGGTGGAAAACTTAGAAGGCTTCCCCGAGAGTATCCGCTTTTTGAGTAATGCCAAAAACTGGAGCAGGAATGCGCCCCTGTTGTCCGACCTCATCTATGTGGAGCTGGATTACCGCATCGCCGTAGAAAACTATTTGGAACCATACCTTAATTATTATGTGGTGGAGAATTTGGAAGAAGCCGCCAAAGCCGTCCATCTGCTTCAGGCTGCGCAAAAAGGCAAAGCCCATTTCTTCCTCTTAGACGCCTTTAAAGACTTCGTCCCGGCTATGGCTTTGCTGCCGGCAGGCTCGAAATCTGCCACTGACTTAGTTCAGTGCGACCCGGCCTATCGCAACTTAGTCAATTACCTTTTGGAAAATGTGGTCATTTTAGAAAAGGAAGAAGTCGCCGCTCAATTGCCTTCCGAGAATTTGATACTGCTGGCTCAGAGCGGGCGGTTCATCCAAAGACAACACAGCCTCAGCGGCGGCAGCGTAGGCCTTTTTGAAGGAAAAAAAATAGGCAGAAAGAAAAACTTAGAAATACTCGAAAACGCCATTAAACGGGCAGAACAAGAGGAAGACAAACTGTCCACCCAACTCTATACCCTAAAGTCGGCCATTGAGACGCTAAAGAGCAGACAAAATCGCCAGCAACTACAGCAGGCGCAATCTGCGCTGAACAAAATCTCCCAGGAAAAGGTATCGCTCCAAGCCCGCCTGGAAAGTTTTGAAACATATATCAGGGAGGCGGACAACAAGAAAGCGCAAACCCTTGCGCGCATCAGAAGCCTGGAAGGAGCCAACCAATCCATTGAGATACGCTTAGAGGAAAAAGTCAGAAAAGCGGAGGAAGCCCGCAGGCACATTTCCAATACCGACGGCTCCTTCCGCAAAGTGGCCGAAGAACTCAGCCTGGCCAGTACGGATTTCAACAACAAGAACATCGAGTTCATCCGCCAGCAGAACAAAGTGACCGCTATACAGCGGGAGCTGTCTTTTCGGGAAAAACAACTCGACGAGACAAAAGCTACCCTGGCTTCCAGCCTTCGTTCGCTCGACCAGTCTGGAAGTGAAATCGTCGAAATCAACGACGGCATTGAGCGCTTAGAAAAGGAACTGATCGGCGCTTATGAACTGCGCAAAGAAAAAGAGAGCCATCTCACTGCGGTAGAGCAATCGTTTTTTCAGGCCAGAGGCGGCATCAACGAGATTGAAGATAAACTGAGACAGTTGAGCCGCAAATCACAGGACAATCAAATCCTCATCAACAGCCTAAAAGACAAATTCAACGATACTAAATACCAGCTCGCCAATATTGCCGAGCGCCTGCGCATAGAGTTTAACCTGTCCATCAACGACCACGATGCGCTGGCCATGGATCCCGAAGAGCGCGCGAAATTAGATGAGACAGAACTACAAATGAAGGTGGAGCGAATGAAGAGCCGCCTCGACAATTACGGCGAAATCAACCCCTTAGCCGTGGAGGCTTTTGATGAAATGAAGGAACGGCACGACAGCATTTCGACCCAACGGGAAGACATCCTGAAAGCCAAAGACGACCTGCTGGCAACCATTCGCGAGATTGAGGAAACGGCGA
This sequence comes from uncultured Saprospiraceae bacterium, assembly GCA_964643005.1. Taxonomy (GTDB): domain Bacteria; phylum Bacteroidota; class Bacteroidia; order Chitinophagales; family Saprospiraceae; genus UBA6168. Next base: position 4,410 of record CAZXQI010000030.1, read on the forward strand.
CGGCGCAGTTCCTCGACGCCTTTGGCAAAGTCAGGCTCTATTTCATTGACGTCTTCCGCAGCCTGTTTACAAAAGACGACGCTGCCGACCTCGTATTGATGGATGCAGAAAATCCCCTTGAAAGCAAAATAGAAATCGTCGCCAAACCCAAAGGCAAGCGGCCTCAGACCATCAGCCAGTTGTCGGGCGGTGAAAAGACCCTGACTGCCACGGCGCTCTTGTTTTCGCTGTATCTCTTAAAGCCCGCCCCCTTCTGTATCTTCGACGAGGTAGATGCCCCGCTCGACGACGCCAATATTGACAAGTTCAACCGAATCGTCAAAGATTTTTCTGCCGGCAGCCAGTTCATCATCATCACGCACAATAAGCAAACCATGGCGGCAGTAAATACCATCTACGGCGTCTATATGGCGGAACAAGGCGTTTCCGCCGTCACGCAGGTTGATTTCAGAAGTCTCAAAAATGAAATGACCCTGGAGCGCATGACGGGGTAAGACCTGCATCTTACATTGTAGGATCTCCTGCTGATTTTCCCCGGATTTTTTGTGGCCGGCTAGCTTACCAGATGGATTCCAATCTCCTATAAAAAGTCTTTTTTACACAATTCTGATTCACGAGATGCCCGAAAGGATTTTTCAGTTTTTATACATGCTCCTCTTAGTTTTTCCTGCAAGCTCTATCGCCCAACAGAGGGCCTGCGTTTTTGTCGAATGGTCTAAGCACTACGGCGGAAGCATGCAGGAGGTCGCCAACGCCATGCAGCCGACGACGGATGGAGGCTTTATCGTAGCGGGGTATTCCCGTTCTCAGAGCGGCGAGGTCGGCGACAATTTTGGGAAAGCCGATTACTGGGTAGTCAAATTGGATTCACTAGGAACCATGCAATGGCAAAAGAACTTCGGCGGCAGCGACAACGACATTGCCTCCTCTGTTTTGCAGACGAGCGATGGAGGCTACATCGTGGCGGGAGGGGCGGTATCCTTCGACGGACAGGTCGGCGGTAATCACGGCAATGAGGATGCCTGGATTCTTCGCTTAGATGCGGCGGGCAACCTGCTCTGGGCAAAGACCTACGGCGGCAGCCTCAACGACCGGGCGGAAAGCATCAGCCCCGCTTCCGACGGAGGCTTTATCGTGGCGGGTTATACCGAGTCAAAAGATGGAGATTTGGAGGAGAATCAGGGAGATTTTGATTACTGGGCTTTTAAAATAGACGGCGGGGGCAACCTCCAGTGGAGTCGAAATTACGGAGGCGCCCAGGCCGATTTTTGCTTTGACGCCAAACAAACTGCCGACGGAGGATACATCTTAGTTGGTTCTACTTTTTCCGGCAATGGGGACGTCAGCCTCAACAAAGGCTTTTACGATTACTGGATAGTCCGGCTTGACGCACAGGGGAACCTGTTCTGGGAGAAGAGCTACGGAGGTACCGGCGAGGAGCGTGCTTACTCAGTCATCCTGACTGCTGCCGGTGAAATCGTCGTTGCAGGGACGACCAATTCCTCTGGTTACGATATCCCCGGAAACAATGGGAGCTACGATTACTGGATCATAAAATTGGCCGAAGACGGCAACCTTATCTGGAGCCGGACCTTTGGAGGAAGCAACGAAGAGCGCAGCCTCGCAATGACGCCCTCTTTGGATGGAGGCTTACTAATTGCCGGTTTTGCCGCCTCCGCCAATGGGAATCTTTTAAACAACTACGGCAGTCGGGACGGCTGGCTGCTGAAATTAGATGCCGAAGGCCAGATTATCTGGGAGAAAAATTTCGGCGGCAGCAAGGACGACCGCATCCATGCCGTTTCCCAGTTGGCCGACGGAGGATTTGTCTGCGCCGGGTTCTCGACTTCCAATGATTTTGACCTTCCCGGAAATTACGGAGAGCAGGATATGTGGGTGATCCGCCTTTCCCCCGACACCCTGTCCATTTTTCTTGGAAACGACACCACCCTCTGCGCCGGAGAGGGGCTTCTGCTGGCGCCAGGCGGCGATGGGCTGAGCTTTCTTTGGCTCGACAGTTCTACCCTTTCGGTCTTTTTGATCGACAGTCCCGGCGTTTTCTGGGTAGAAGCTGATAAAGACGGTTGCAAACTCAGGGATACCATCGAAGTGAGTTACGTGTCAGAAACTCCCGTCAGCCTCGGACAGGACACCATACTCTGCGAGGGGGAAACTCTCCTGCTCGACCCGGGAATTCCGGACGCCGCCATACTTTGGAAGGGAGGTTCCTCAGAGCCGGTATTGCCCGTGACTCTTCCGGGGAGCTACTGGGTGAGCGTCGCCAAAGACGGCTGCGAGTACAGAGATACCATTTCGGTTTCATTTACCGCCGTTGATTTCGATTTGGGCGGGGACGCCTTTCTCTGCGAAGGTCAGTCGCTTGTCTTCGAACTCAACCTGCCCAATGCGAGCTACCTCTGGCAGGACAACAGCGCCGAATCAAAATACGTCGTGGCGGAGCCTGGAGAATACATCCTGAGGGTAACGCAGGGAGGCTGCCAGCGCAGCGACACCGTCCTCGTCAGCTTCCAGGCCGCCCCCATCGCCCTCCTGCCGGTTGTCTCTTTGATTTGTGAAGGTGAAGGGGTATGGTTGGACGCCAGCCAGCCGGAAGCCGGCAGCTATGTCTGGCAGGATGGCTCCACCGCGCCGAAGTTCAAAGCCGTGACTCCCGGCAGCTACCAGGTAGAGGTCAATATCAACGGCTGCCTTTTTCGAGATGAGCTGGAATTAAAATCCTGCGAAACCTGCCTTTACATTCCCAGCGCCTTTTCTCCCAATGGAGACGGCATCAACGACCTGTTCCAAACTTTTCCGGATTGCCCCATCCTCTCCTACAAGCTGCTGGTCTTCGATCGCTGGGGGACGCTGGCCTATGAAGCGTACTCGCCGGATGAGGCCTGGGATGGCCGAATCAAAGGCAGGAAGGCAAATGTGGGGACTTATATTTACCGCATTGAATTGGAGGTGTTGAATGGGGATCGAAATTTAACCTTAGTCAGACAGGGAACGGTGGCGCTTTTGAGGTGATGACAGGAATTAAGCAGATTCGATTTGCTTGAACGCCTATGCCAGCTAAAACGCATCCCTTCCCGTAGCTCTTCCACTGCATATCTGATTCAATATCAGGTCGGCAGGTTCTCCAGCTTCTTTCGATTGACGATGCGGATAATTCCATCGGTGATTTCGATGTAGCCGTCGTCCTTGAATTCGGTGAGCATGCGGATGACGCTTTCTTTGGCGGTGCCGACTATATGAGCGAGGTCTTCGCGCAGGATTTGTATATCTTCTTTACCTTCTTTCAGGTAGCGGTCGTTGAGCAGGAGGATGGCTTCCGCCACCCGCTTGCGGACAGAGTTGTAGGCCAGGCTCAGCAACTGGGCTTCTTTTTCTGCGACATTGTCCGCGAGCATTTTGATGAGGCGGGAGGAGACGTCTCTGTTCCCATAGATCAGTTTCAGAAAATCTTCTTTGGGGATGAGACTGATTTCCACATGGTCGAGCGCAGAGGCGGAGAAATTGTAGGCTTCGTCTTTAATGAGGGAAGTATAGCCGATAAATTCTCCCTCGCTGCGAATATTGATGATGTACTCCTTTCCTATGTCGTTGACCTTGAAAATTTTGACCTGCCCTTTGTTGATAAAAAACAGGTAACGCGGGGTGTCGCCTTCTTCAAACAGCAAATCGCGCTTTTTAAAAGACTTTTTTCGGCGGTCGGTGGATAGCTTTTTCAGCTCGTCATATCCTTTGGCTTCGTTGATAAAAGCGCTGAGACTCTGTTCCGTTTTATTAAAATCTTTCAGGCGCTGAGATTTTTTCAGGCGGGTTTCAATGACTTTCAGCAGTTCTTCTACGGTGAAAGGCTTGGTCAGATAATCGTCTGCTCCGAGATCCATGCCCTTTCGCAAGTCCTCTTTCTCGGTTTTGGCAGTGAGAAAGACAAAAGGGATGTCGGAGGTCTCAGGTCTTTTGCTGAGGATATTCAGGACGGTAAATCCGTCGAGGCGGGGCATCATTACATCGCAGAGGATGAGATCCGGGCGCTCGTCCAGCGCTTTATCCACACCCTCGGCGCCGTCAGCTGCGACGACCACCTGAAAGCCTGAAATTTCTAATATCTCCTGAATGTTTTCTCTTACGTCGGGCATGTCTTCAATGACGAGAATCTTTTTCATATCCCTTTTGATTTATTTTTCAAAAAACAATTGCGGCGCAATTTAAAAAAAACTCTTTTGGAACCCAGGCTCACTCTTCCTTTGAAGGCCTGGTCACAGGCGTTTTAACGATAAATGTAGAGCCTTTCCCCAATTCACTTCTGAAGCTAATGTTTCCCGCCAACAGGTCGAGGTATTTTGTGACGATATTCAGCCCCAGTCCGGTTCCCTGAATGTTCTCGGCATTTTGGGCGCGGAAGAACCTCGTGAACAGATGTTGCTGGTCTTCTTCCGGAATACCGATACCGTAGTCCACAATTTTTATGCTTAGCCATTCCTTTTCCAGACTCACAGAGCAATCAATGGGCGCAGAAGAATATTTGATGGCGTTGGAGAGCAGGTTGAACAGAATGTTCTTGAGTATTTTCCTATCCGTCTGGATCAGCATATTTTCGGGCAAATCAAAATGGTGCAGGATTTCCTGGCCTGGTTTCAAAAGTCCTTTCAATTCGTCTAAGACTTCAGCGCAAAACTCATAAATGTCTGTTTCGACCAGATCTACTGAAATTCGCTGCTCTTCCAATTTGCTCAGCGATAAGAAGTCGTCGAGGATATTGGTCAGGTTTGCAACGGCGGATTTGATTCTCGCCACGTGTTTCAGCCGCTTGTCTTCAGGCTGGGATTCGGAGTAAAGCTCAATCAGGTCGGCGGAGGAAAGGACGGTGCTCAACGGGGTGCGGAACTCATGCGAGGCCATCGTCATAAAGCGGGACTTCAACTGGGACAATTCCTTTTCCTTGGCGAGCGATTTCCTGAGTTCGTTTTCGCTTTTGCGCAGGGCTTCTTCCACAGATTTTCGCTCCTGATTTTCAAAAGAAAGCCGCTGATTGGCTTGGAGCAATTTATTGACGACGTCCACTAATTCGTCCGTGCGCTTTTTTACTTTCTCCTCCAGCTCTTCGTTGAGTTTCCTGATTTTCGCCTCGTCCTCTTTTTCCTTTGTCAGGTCGTGGATGATACCAGTAAAAATCCTTCTCCCGCCGAACCAGGTTTCGCTCACGACTAAGCGGACGGGAATCTTCTCGTTATTTTTTCTCAATCCCTCCACTTCCCTGCCTATCCCTATAATTTTCGGAGGCTCGCCGGAGAGGTAATTTGAAAGGTATTTATCGTACAAATCCCGATGGGGCTGCGGCATTAAGATGGAGATATTTTGGCCGCTCAGCTCATCTTCGGTATAGCCAAACAGTTTCTCACAGGCGGGATTGATGGTCTCAATGATTCCCTGCTCGTTCATCGTGATGACGGCGTCAATGATGGCGTCAAAAACAGCAGACAGGTAAGCGCCGGCATATTCAGGATTGTTTACTGTCTTTGAATTACTCGATTGCATTTTTAGCTTTTAAAAATAAGGGTATAATATTAATAGCAAATCGGGCTTCCCTGTATTTGTTGCCAAAAGAAAAAGTCGCCGGGGAGATGGAAGTTAAACCCTCTCAACAAAAACAGCAGTGCGAATAGCATCAAAAAAATGGGATAGACCCGACGAATCTGGTTCCTCAGCCGGAGGCTGGCAAAATTTCCCACTGCGCCGGCCAGCAGCATCAGGGGAATCGTTCCCAACCCAAAAACGGCCATATAGGCCATTCCGGAAAATATACCCGCCGTGCTCAGCGCTCCCAATATAGCCATATAAACTAAGCCGCAGGGCAGCAGGCCATTCAGCAGTCCCACCGTGAAGGAACCCATTTTCCCGCCATTTCCCAACCATTTCCCCATGCCTTTTTTTAAATTAAAAACTAGTCGGTTCATGGCGGTCAGTTTTAAAAGTCGGGTCTCCACGTTGATGGAAAACAGCGCGACCAGCAACAGGAAAACGCCGATGGCGATAGAAAAGAACTTTTGGAATCCGGCGAGAAAAAGCCCCTGTCCCAACAATCCGATGAGAGCGCCTAAGAGCGTGTAAGTCGCCGTTCTACCGAGATTGTATTGCAGGCTGTTCAGTATGGCGCGCCTTTTTGCCTTTCCGCCTACCGCCAGCGCAATGGGGCCGCACATGCCGACACAGTGCAGGCTGCCAAATAAACCGATTGTAAAAGCTGTCCAAAGCTGCATGGCCTAAGGTATAAATTAATCAGGATTCAGACGCCGCCGATGGCCGAGCCAAATTGACGGCGTCTAAGTTTTTTTTGGCCAATAGGGTGCTGATACCCACTCCAAAGGCGACAATCGTAATGGAGCTGGCCGGCATCAATATCGCAGCGACGACCGGCGCCAACAGGCCCCTCACGGCAAAGGACAGGCCTATCAGATTGTAAATGACGGCCAGCCCCCAGGCAGCATAAACTACCCGAATGCTCTTTCTCCCATATTCGAGAAACTCAGGCAGTCGCCCAAACTGGCGGGCGTCGAGGATGGCGTCGCAGGCCGGGGTAAAATTGTTCGTATCCTCTGCGACCACTATGCCCACGTCGCTTTGGCGAAGGGCGCCCGCATCGTTGAGGCCGTCGCCTATCATCAGCACTTTTTTGTCCTCGCTTTGCAGTTTTTTGACAAAATCTAATTTGTCCTGGGGGCTTTGGCAGAAGCGCACATTTTCGCCTTCTCCATCCGCTGAAAATTTTGGCGAAAGGAATTCTCTTTCGGACTCGTTATCGCCTGAGAGGAGATAAGTTTTTCCCTGTTTCAAAAACCAGTCGAGGACTGGCCAGGCGCTCTGCCGATATTTATTTCGGAGAAAAAAGACGCCCTTTTGTTTGCCGTTTATTTCAATATAGACATTGGCGGGAGTCGCGTCCTGTGCGAGGAAATTGTCGTCGGTTTCAGCATGATTCGCCCGACCTGCAAAGCTTTCCGAGCCAATTTTTACCAGCCGCCCCTCTACCCTGCCGACAATCCCCTGGCCGGGCAACTCTTCGAAATCCTGCGCCTCCGGCGGATTTCCAATTCCCATTTGCGAAGCTATTTGCCTGCTCATCGGGTGCGAGGAATGGCGGGCTAATGCGTTGAGCCATCCCTTTTCCGATTCAGTCAGCGGCGCCCCCTCGTATATCAATTCGCTGCCGGATGCGTGGGTCAGGGTTCCTGTTTTGTCAAAGACGACTGCGTTGATTTGGCGGAGAGCCTCGACGACGTTGGTATTTTTTAGAAAAAAACCGCGCTTTGAAAGCTGCCTCACCGCATTGCCCAAAGTGAAAGGAACGTTGAGAGCCGCCGCGCAGGGGCAGGCGATAATCAAAACGGCGGTGAAGGCATTAAAGGCGATATTGCTATCCTTTGGCAGCCAATAAATCAGGGTGACAAAGGAAATGATAAGGATGACTGCGGTAAAGTACCTGCCGATGCGATTTGCCAGACGACTCGTTCCGGCGAGTTTGTCTTTTTGAAAAGAGTCGTCGTTCCAGAGTTGGGTGAGGTAGCTCTGGGAAACCTTTTTGGCGAGTACCAGCTCGATGCTTCCTCCCATCTGACGCCCGCCGGCATAGATTTTTTCACCGGCCATTTTTTTCGTCGGATCGGCCTCGCCCGTCACAAAGCTGTAGTCTATGAGCGCCTGACCTTTTTTCAAAATGCCATCGGCTGGAATCAGTTCTTTGTGCCGAACGAGGATGGCGTCGCCTATTTCCAATCTGTTGACGGGCACGCTTTCCTCTTTCGGGTCGGCGGCGCCATTGTTCCCAAAAAGCAGGCGGGTGGCGGCTACCGGAAAATAGGATTTGTAATCCCTCTCAAATGAAATGCTGTGGTAGGTAATCTGCTGAAACCACTTGCCCACTAAGAGAAAAAAGACCAGGCCGGCGAGGCTGTCCATGTACCCCGCGCCGGTGTTGGTCAATATTTCAAATGCGCTCCTGGAAAACAGCGCGACAATTCCCAGGGCTAAAGGGATGTCAATTCCAAAGTTTTTGGTTCGGATGGAGTACCAGGCTGCGCTCAGGTAATCCCTGCCGCTGTATAAAACTACCGGCAGCGCCAGCAAAATATTGATAAAACCAAACAGCCGTCGGAACCAGGTCTCGGAAGGCTCCAGGCCAAAATATTCGGGGAAGCTGAGCAACATGATATTCCCGAAACTAAAGCCGGCCACGCCCAACTGATAAATCAGGCGGCGATTGGCGGGCGCCTTCTTCCCTTTACCCTCTATGGTTCCGAGATTGATTTCGGGCGCATACCCGATGGATGCGAGCAGCTCGACAATTTTTCGTAGGGAAATGGCCTCGTTGTCGTAGCTCAGATAAACTTCCTTTTTCAGAAAATTAACCTTTGAAGAGATAATGGCGGGATTGAGTTTGTACAGGTTTTCAATCAGCCAGATACAGGAGGCGCAGTGGATTTGCGGGAGATAAAAACTGGCCTTCGATTTTCTACCCTCGCTGAAATCGGTCAGTTTTTCAATCACTTTTTCATCGTCCAGCCAGGCGTACTGCTCCTTTTTCCTGCCTCTCAAAGCGATACCTGCATTTTTTTCAATCGAATAATACTGGCAGAGATCGTTGGCGCTGAGTATTTCGTAAACCAGTTTACAACCCTCGCAACAAAAGTACTTATCGTCTATTTTGACGAATTCATCTCCCTGCGAAACTTTCATACTCAGTCCGCAATGGAAACATTTCGTATCGGTGACAGCAATTATATCAGGTTGAATTACTGGCGAGGTGGTTGACATAAGCTACTGAAAATCAGCCTCCTGAAAAGAATAAAATTCTGTTTTAAAAGAACGGCAAGTTAGACGGAAGGCCCTGCGGGGCAGGGTGACAAAAATCACCCTTGCCTTTTGATTTATGTCAATTTAAAAGCTAAACTCCTTTGCCCAGGTTTGTTATATCCTTAGACGATTGCAGTTTGAAAGAGCTGTATCCGACCCAAAAAAACAGGCGACCCAAGTCGTCAAATCAGCTTAAAGAACACTTCCTTTATTAAAAATTAAAAAAATCGTCGCTCATAATTCATTATTAAAAATATTCATCACTAAAAACTGTCACTCATGTTCCGGGCAAACTATTCAAGCACACTGACTCCTGCAATGATGAGAAAGCTCATCGCCGAAGAAGGCGCCATTCTCTTAGACGTCCGCACGCTTTGTGAATACGCCGGATACCATCTGAAAAAATCTGTGAACATTCCCCACAACGAGATTGAGCGCTTTCGCAATTCCATCAAAACCTGGGGGAAGCCTGTCATTACTTTTAGCGGCAATGGGCGACGCAGTGAAATCGCCGCTCAAAAATTGAGAAGTTTTGGAATAAAAGTTTACGACGCCAAATCTATATACGTCGTAGAAAAAGGATTGGCGGCGGAAGCCTGAGATAAAATCCCTGAAAAATCTGCGGGAAACCCACTGTCGGAAGCCCGCATCGGGTCAAATAGTTATCTTTGGCGCAGAGGATAATGCGAACTACACAAAGCAAAACATACAATAAGGCATGACACAAATACTCGTACCCACTGATTTTTCCGAAAATTCCGGCTATGCCGAAAAGGCGGCAATGAACATTGCCAAAAGCATGGAATCAGAAATCACCTTTGTCCATGGCCTTTCCGTCGGAGTGGACTGGACGAATCTTCCAAAAGACAAGGAGAGTAAATACCCGGCAATACAAACAAAAATCAGAGAAGCTGAAGACGCCCTGGGAAATCTGGTTTCAACCGCTTTGGAGCAGGGAACAAAGGCGGATCATTCCATTGCCTATTTAGAGGGATACAAAAGCGTATCTGCGATGATATTGGAACAGGCCTGCGACCTCATCGTCATGGGACCACACGGCAGAGGCGCCAAAGCGCTCGCCATCGGTTCCAATACGGGGAAAGTGCTGAGAACCGCAAAAGCCCCGGTATTGGTCATCCAGTCTCCTGTTCAGGAACCATTGAACTTCAGAACCATCGTCTTCGCCTCTGCCTTTGAGCCGGATACCCATCAGGTCTTCGACCGGCTCCTCGACTTCGCCAACAGAATCGGCGCAGAAAACCTGCATCTCGTCGAAGTAACCACTCCCGGCAATTTCAGGCCGTCGGGAATTGTGGAAGAAGAAATGCAAAAGTTCATCGCCCACCACAACTGCAAAGCCATCTGGCTCCACAACTACAACCACTACAACGTGGAAGCGGGCATCATCGAATTTGCGCATAAGGTAGGCGCCGACCTGATCAGTATCGCCAACCACGGACGCTCAGATATTTCAAGTCTCTTCATCGAGAGCATTCCCGAAAACTTAGTCAAATACTCCGACTTCCCTGTTTTGAGCATCAGGGCATGAGCGCTTTGAGCCGGTCGGAAGAGATAGGGCCGACTGGGTTAAGAGGAATGGGCGGCGCTCTCTCCTATCGCTTTTTTTCGAAATAGATTTCAGAGCAATAAAACCCAACTCTCTAAACCTAAACCTGATAACTGCCCCCGCACAAAAACGACAGAGGGCGCCAGCCATCGCCTGCGCCTTCTGTCGTCAAAAAAACCTTCTAATCGCTTATCTCCCTCCTGCCATCAGCCTCGCCGTTGCCTGCGGGAGACCCTGCTCCGTTAGGGTTATTAGAGGCGCTTGAAAATAAGATCTGATTTTTCATAAAAAAGCATTTTTCATAAAATATTTTTTAAAAGGACGCCTCCACAATTTTTAAAAGCGAAAGAAAGCGTTTTTCCTTACTCTGAAGGTTTGCAATCTGAGGGGTTTTCGGGCGGTAGAAATGGCGTCGTCTCCTGCTTCGATTGAAGGCGTTTGAAATTCGACAGGTATTTTCGCCATTCATTTCTAAAACCATTCATCTGCATAATAGACCAGGCGAGCAGAGTCAAGCCCCGGGTCGTCATTTATCAAACTGATGCAAGTCCAGGGCTTCAATGATGAGAATCAGTTTCCGGTCGTAATTTTTGTCGGTGGCATAGCCCGCTTTTTTCAGGCCGGTAGCCCAGGCTTTGTAATCACTGGCGCCTAATTTTTTCAATTTGCTGTAGCGATCTATCTGGAGGAGTTTGGAATGTTCGCGATAGCTCTCCCAGGCGGAGTCGAATACCCTGAACATGTCGTACACATCGTCGTCGGAATAATTCCGACAGGTGCAGCCGCGGCATTTTGCCCTGCATTTGATGCCGAAGTGATTGTTGGATTCCATTGCCAGCCTGCTGTCGCCGGCATCGGTCTCTAACAGACCCTGCGCGAGTTTGATGCTGGCAGGCATTCCGAATTTTTCCGATTCCTGTACGGCGGTCTGGGAAAAGCGCCCGACGTAGGCGAGACATTTGTCCAACTTCTCCTGTACAATGGCTTTGTCCACTCCCTTCTTTTTGGCAAGCTGGGGGTTTAGAATAAAGCTCAGGTTTTTGAAGTCGGAGGATTTCCACTGGCCGGGTTTGGCGCTCTCAGCGGCGGCGCTGAAAGCGAGTTCTGTGCGAGCTTCAGATTCCTTCAGATTGGCCTTTACCTTTTCATAAGGGGCGGGGGATGAAAGTTCGCCCTGCCCTATCACCACCTGAACATTCCCTTTTTGAAAAAAAATAAAAAGGAAGAAGAGAACGGCAATCTGGAACCAGTAAGCGCGCATCCATCCAAAAATCTCTTTGAAGTAGCTTTCCTTTTCGGGTTGGCGGTGTAATTCAAACTCTAACATTTTGTTGCTTTTTGTTTTAAAAATCGTGAAACACTGCAAAAGAATAACTTTTTTGTTTTAATTACAAATTTTAAAGAAACAATTTGTTTTATTTTAAAAAACTTTCCTCCCCTGATATTCCAGCGCCTGTTTAGTTTACTTTTGGTTTTTAAAAAAGAAAAAGACTCATGCTTGCCGTTTGCGATGGAGGTTCTACAAAAGCCGACTGGCGAATTTTGACGGAGGACAATACCGTCCAGTCTTTAGCTACCGCAGGATTCAACCCGAATTACGATGCCGAAGATCGCATCGCCGCGCTTCTTCAGGAGGAGTTAGTTCCGCATTTACCGTCGGCGCAGGGTGCGCAGGTTTTCTATTACGGCTCCGGTTGCTCTGCTTCTGTCGGCAAAGCCGTTGTAACGAGGGCTTTGAAGGGCGTTTTTCCAAATGCAGATATCGAGGTAAATACAGACCTTCTGGCAGCGGCCAGGGCTGTCTGTGGCCGGCAGGCCGGAATTGCCTGCATCCTCGGCACAGGCTCTAATTCAGTTTTATTTGACGGGGAAAAAGAGGCCGACCAGATTCCTAATCTCGGCTACCTGCTGGGCGATGAAGGGAGCGGCGGCATGATCGGTAGGCGCCTGGTGCAGGCCTTTTTTTACAGAGAAATGCCGGAAGAATTGCGCCCGATTATGGAGAGGAAATGCCCGAATGGCCGGCAGGATGTTTTGGAGAAAGTCTATGAAGGCGATGCAGCGGCTGCCTATCTGGCGTCTTTTGTACACTTGTTTGCCGAACATGGCAGGCATCCCTTTATCCGGGAAATCGTCGGCGCCGGCTTCCGGGAGTTTCTTTTGCGCCATGTCTGCAAATACGAGGGGCATCAAAACCTGCCCATTCATTTCGTCGGTTCGATTGCCTGGAATTTCCGGGAGATTCTAAAAGAGGCGCTCGACAGCCTTCGTCTCAACTGCGGGGAAATTCTTCAGCGCCCGATAGAAAAGCTTTTTGACTACCACCGTTGGCAGAATTATTTTGACCAATAAAAAAGGGCAGGCAGAGAATGCGCAGATTCCCTGCCTGCCCTTTAGGCAAAAAAAAGCGGCGATTATCAGGGCGCAGTGGTCAGTTCTTCCGGTACCGTGCCGCCCGCCATTTCAATCATCAGTGAAATCTCTTTGACCAGCTCGTCGTCGTTGCCGCCAAAGCCCACGCTTTTAAAGCGGATTTCACCTTCCTTGTCTATCACAAATTTGGTCGGAATACCAGAGACATTGTAAGAGCCGATGACCTTGTCGTCTAAGTCAAACAATACATTAAAGGTATAAGCTTTGGATTCGATGAATTCCGCCGCCTTGGCCTTCTTGTTTTCGGGTTCGCCGCTTTCCCAGGTATTGATAAAGACGAAAGCCACGTCGTCGCTTTTCTCAAATTTGCTCACCGCCTTTTGCATGCCGGGGAAAGAGGCTTTGCAGGGGCCGCACCAGGTCGCCCAGAAGTCAACGACGACGACTTTACCTTTTAAACTTTCCAAAGAAACGGTCTCGCCATTCATGTTCACTAAGCTAAACCCAGGAGCCGGTTCGCTCAGCATTTGCTTTTTCAGCTTCTCTTTCAAGGCGGCGACGGCTTCTTTTTCGAGGCTGGCTTCATATTTTTGGTAAGCGCTCTCTAAGGTATTGTTGGCCAGGAACAGGCGTCTGTGTTGCTCCTTCAGGGCGGAATTGGCATTCCCCTCGGCTATCATCTTAGCGGCGAAGGACTCGGCTTCCTTCCCGCCCTTTACTTTTTCCAAATAGATAGCATAGCGCTCGACCAATTCTCCATCCTTCCTCTGGTCAATTGCTATCTTTTGGTATTTCAAAGCCTCGTCGGGCTTGTCGTTTTTGTAGGCGAGCAGTGCATAGGTGTCGGCGTACATCGAATAGGTATAGTCCAAATTGCTCCCCCAGACCCTGGAACTGATATAGCTGGGTTTGCCTTCACCGGACTCTTTTAGCTCGTCAATTAACTGCAAAGACGCCTTTGAAAACTCCAGACCTTTGGCCACATCCTTTCCTTCCGCTTCTAAGCTTTCTCCGGATAGGCTCCAGGCGAGGCTGTTCAATGCGCCTGCTTTGCGGGACTTGCCGTTTACCATGTCTATATAGCGTCCAAAATTTGCCCAGTCTCCTTCTGCCGCATAGGCATTTGCGATCTCGGACGCCATATTGTCAGCTAAGTTCTCATAGCCCTCTACCTGTCTGTACTTTTTAGTAAGGTTTCCAAAAATGGAGAGCTTTTTATTCAGGTTGCCTTCTGCTCTAAAATCAGGAAATAGCTGATCCATAGCCAATTTTCCGCCCGGGAATTTTTTTAAGATTTGAGTTTTTAACTTCTCTACCTGCTCATCCTTTTTCAAAAGCTTATAGATACTATTGGCAAACATTAAATCTTTTTCTTCGGCCTTTTTGTTAGAGGCAATCTTGTCGGCGAGCGTCAGAGCTTCGGCGACAGCGGCTTCATCATCCTGGCGATTGGCAAGCGAGAGATAAGACAGGTAGTCGCTCTTGTTTTCTTTGGAAGCGGGATAAATTCTGAATTCCTGTCTCCAAAGGTCTAAAGCCGCTTCCCTTTGAGTCGTCGTCTCTGCCAGGTAGTCTCCCCAGGTGGCGTTAATTTTTGCATCGGCTGCAAAGGCTCCCTGTACCGGAGTGGAGCGATTGGCCTGATACATGAGTACTTTATACCCCCGGTCATTGTTGTTGTCCATATTTTCATCATCCCTAAAGGAAAAAAAGAGGGCGCAGGTAGAGTTTTCGGTTTTGACCCAGCCATGCCAAATTCCATTATTTAAGGCTAACGACAGTTCGCGCGCTTCCGGCTGTCCGCTTTCCGCATCAAAAAAGTAGGCGGTTGCAATCAGGTCGTCAGCGCCTTCCAGCGGCGAACCCGACGGATTATACTGGATAGAAATTTCTTCCCCGGGCTGGGGGAATTCGGGTGAAAGAGAGAGTTGTTGCGCCTGAACCCTGGATAGAGTTAGCGCCAGCATTGAGAATGCGAGAACTAAAAAGCGGTGCTTCATTTTCTGTTTTTTTTTATTAAAAAATAAGAGTGAATGGTTGGATCCTGAGGCGCTTCACAAAATTCACAAAAAAATGGGTTAATCCCCGGATTTTCAGAAAAGCTTTCAGGTAGATGAGATTCCCGCAGATTTTGAGATTCTGTCAGAGGGCGTCCGCCAGTGAATTTCACTTCCTTTCTGTCCTCCGCTTTCACTGAAATTCAGAGGAACCTGAATAAATACATTTTTTAATAAGAAGAAGTGAATGTGGACTGGATGCAATTAAAGCATTTCCCTCTTCTCCTTTTTTTTATTTCAAAAAGAAAAATCGGCGCTAGCGTATAAAATTTTCAACAAATGCTACTTAAGCGACACGGATTAAAGTAGCATTTCTATTTTTGGCGGATAAAGTTTTACCTTCGCTGGTCTTTGGATTGGCAGTCAAAGTCTCCAGTCTGACCGTTAAACAGGAAATTACCAACCAATTATGAAGTACCTTTTTACTTTTTCTATTCTGTTCCTCACCATTGGCTTATTTGCCCAGCCCGCTTACGATGAATGCGATGGGTTAATAGAGCTCGGCATCGCTCCCAGTTGTGAAGAAATCCTCTACAACAATTTCAATGCAACCGAGAGCAATATTGGCTTCGACAATTTCCCAACCTGTTTTATCAGCAATCCTGATCGGGATGTCTGGTTTTCATTCATCGCTTCTGATACGATTTCTGATTATTTGATTTCATTGATTGGAAAACCCGATCCCGATCTCGGGCTTGGCTCCATCCTCAACCCCCAGATTGCCGTCTATAGAGGAGACTGTGAATTTGACGGGCTTCAGTTGCTGGCCTGCGCTTCAGCCGATGCGGGCAAGACAAGCTTAGACCTCAATCTGGAAGGACTGACGCCGGGTATTCCTTATTTTCTGAGAATCAATGACTGGTCCTTTACGGCGACTCCAAACTGGGGCGCTTTTCAACTTTGCGTCATCAAAAAACCGCCGGTTTCGACCATAGCCGACGGCGGGTCAAATCTTTGCTCCGGCAAACTGACCGACACCGGCGGCCCCGATGGAGACTATGGCAACAATGAAAACTATACATTTACCATTTGCCCGACTGAGCCGCATAACTGCATCAATTTCACTTTAGACTATTACCGCATGGAAAGCGGAGACTTCCTGGGAGGCTCTGATTATTTAATTTTTTTTGACGGCCCCAACACAAGTTCCCCTGTAATTGGCCAGTTAACCGGATCTAATTCTGTAAACAACGCTTTTGGCGGCGTCGCCTACTCTGTTTCTGCCAGCAGCGGCTGCATGACCATTCTGTTTGTTTCAGATGGCATGGTTGCTTACGAGGGTTTCGAAGGCTACTGGGAATGTACCGCCGGTAACTGCCAGCCCAATGAGCTTATTGCTGTAAATACTTCATCCACGCCACAGGAACTCATACAAAGCGTGGTATCTGGTCAAACGGTTATCAATGTGACCAACATCAACTGCGCCAACGGCTCGGTAGGAACCTTCACGGCAGGCGACAATTCAGACCTCGGCCTGAATAAAGGCATGCTGCTGACTTCCGGCTCTGCTTCTCAGGCCAGCAACCCCGGCTCCTATTTTGCATCCGCATCAAACGGTTATCCCGGCGACGACGACTTAGATTACCTTTCCATCATCACAGGCAACGGTTCTCTTTCACAGGATGCCTGTATCGTCGAAATGGAGGTTTTTGCCGCTACTGATGAAATTACTTTTGAATACGTATTTGGTTCGGAGGAATACCCGGAGTTTGTCAGCTCCAGTTTCAATGACATTTTTGCTTTTCTCGTCTCAGGACCCGGCATTGTCGGCGATCCCAATATAGGCAACCAACAAAACGTGGCTGTACTTCCCAACGGCACGGTGATAGAGATAAACAGCGTCAACGATGACGCTAACTGGCAGTATTATCGCGATAATTCCGAAGGTCAGAGCGTAGCTTATGACGGACTGACCTCCGACTATCTCGGGGTGAAGAAAAGCCTCACCGCTAGGATCGAAACTATCCCCTGTAATACCTACAAACTAAAATTCGCCATTGCCGACCGGGGCGACTCGTCCTATGATTCCGGCGTATTTATTTCTGAAATCAGAGGAGGAGCGCCACAGTTAGATATCACTTTCAACTCCGGAATTGACTACTTAGTGGAAGAATGTACGGCGCTGGCGGACGTGCTCAATATTTCCCTCAACGCACCGATTGAAGCCCAGGCCACTTACGATATCGTCATCGGCGGTACCGCTGAGTTAGGCGTTGATTACCTCTTAGACATACCTTCTTCTGTTACTTTCCAGACGGGCAATGAATTATTTTCCTACCCCATCGAGATAGTGACGGACGGCATTCCGGAGGGGGTGGAGACAATTATCATTCAATTGGTTAGAGACTTTGGATGCGGAGCGACGGTAGTGGCTGAATTGGAGGTGGAATTGCACGACCAGTTAGAGGTTCAAATTCTTTCTGTTATCCCAGACACGGTGCTGGTCTGCGGTGGAGGTTGCGCTCAGCTAAAGGCGGTAGGCGCCGCCAGTTTCTCCTGGGAACCGACAGCTTTGGTATCAAATCCCAATATTCCCAACCCTACCGTTTGTCCTACCCAAAGCCAATGGGTCTGGGTAACCGGCACGCTTGGCGTCTGCACAGATAGAGATTCCGTATGGTTGGAAGTGATTTCACCGGAAGTCAATATCCTTCCTGAGGGAGATGCTCTAAATTATTGTTCCAATGAAACGGTCACGCTGACCGCCGCCAACAATGTGAACAACAGCAAACTGACCTGGGAAACCTTTTACTTCAACATTCCCAATCCTTCTAACCCGGTGCTGAGTTTCACCAAGCCTGATTTTTACAATACGGTGTATATCAGCGTATCCGTCGAGCTGGGAGGCTGCGTCGCCACAGATGAGGTTTCCGTTAGTTTTGACAATTTCGATTTCCCGGAAGTAGCCGGCGACACCACCATTTGCCAAAATTATAGCGTGGACCTCGGCAGCGACATCGCAAACTCCAGCACCACTTTCGAGTGGACGCCAAATCTATATCTCTCCCCGGACAACCAACAGTCAGGGCCGATTGCCACGCCCCAGCAGACGACTACTTATAAATTGGTGGCCACCAGCGCCACGGGAGTTTGTAAGGACAGCGCGGAAGTAAAAATCACCGTGATTCCCGCCGACGTAAAAATCCAAAATCCCGACACGACTTTCATCTGTGTGGGCGATTCGGTGGCTCTGAACGCCGTCAATTCTACCGGCGGGATCGGCGTCAACTGGATTCCCAAAGTTTATATGACGGAGGTTTCTCCTGAGCAGGTAATCGTGTATCCGCCGGTTTCTACCTGGTACTACGCGACGCTCGAGACGGCTAACTGCTCGATCATAGACTCCGTGCTCGTCTATGTTGACTCTCTGCCCAATTTAGAAATCATGGCAGTGCCGGAAAAAGACTCCTATTGCCAGGGCGAACAGGTCACTTTGTATTCTGCAACTTACGAACCTTCGCATTTCCCGGGCATTGATTTGAGTTGGGAGACACCGCTACCGGGCGCACAGACGCCGGACAGCTTTCTCAACTTAGTCATCCTGGCCGTCTCCACGCATACTTTTGTGAGGGCGACAACGGTGCACGCCTGTACCAGTTACGATTCCATACAAATCAATGTCGTACCGGTGGCATCCATTTCTATTGATCCGCCAGCCTCCACTATCTGCCAGGGAGAATTTGTCAACTTTACCGTCAGCGCAGACCCAGGGGTAACGAATTTCTCCTGGATGCCGCCTAATTATCTGAGTTGCACTGATTGTGACAATCCAACAGCTAATCCGCCGGTGACGACCACTTATAATGTGGAAGGAAAATTCGACGGCTGCCCGGTTGGCGCCAGCGCAACCATTACAGTGACGCCCGGACCTCAGTTCAAGTTTCCCGATAAGACAGATGTTTGCCCGGGCGAAGACGTGCTGCTGAATAGTTTCAGCGATCCCAATTCGACCTACGTCTGGACTTCATCCGACGGCTCTCTCAACTCCACCGATGCGCAGCCCGTGGTCTCTCCTACTCAGACTACTTCTTACTTCCTCAAAGCTGCCCGCGGGAGCTGCGAAGTTGAGGCGGAAATCACCATCAACGTGGTCGAAGATTACAGCATTACTATTGGCGAGGATGTCATTGTCTGCTATGGCGACGAAGTGTTTTTCCCCGTAACGGCTTCAGTCAGCGGAGTTACTTTTGACTGGATAGACGAGCTGGGCAACCCTGTTTCTCTGCCATACGTAGCCACCCAGGGAGGGACTTTCCAACTGACAGCCATAGACGCCGGCGGATGCTATCCCAAAAATGGGACGTACACTGTCGAGGTCTATCCCGATTTTGTGCTAACAGCCTCTCCGGATACCATCGTAGAAAGCGGGCGCCAGGTAAAGCTCACAGCTTCAGCCGACCTGCCCGGAGTCAGTTTTGTCTGGACAAATGGCCAAAATGAAGTCGTCAGCACGGACGCTTCCATTGAGGTTACGCTCTGCGGCACAGAGACCTTCCTCGTCACTGCAACAGATCCAAGCGCCTGCTATGTCCACTCCCAATCGGTGACAATAGGCGTGGAACTCGGCTTCTCCATCGACGATATTGAATTGGTCGAGGCGGATACCACCAACCCGGTTTACGAAGGTGAAATCATTACGCTGAACGTCCTCACCACGCCGGAAGAAATACCTGGCGCCACCTACGAGTGGTTCGTGAATGGCGTTCTCATTGAGACGACTAATACTCCAAGCTCAGGCGAGCTTTACGCTCCTGAAATCGAAATCTCTGAACAGGAGTTTTCCTACTACGTAGTTATCACAGACGCTTCCGGCTGCTCTGCCATCAAAAATATAAACGTCAATGTGCTGAATAATCCGGTGGAGACGCCCAATGCCTTTTCTCCCAACAACGACGAACTCAACCAAGACTTTAACCTCGTTTCAAAAGTCCCCGTTAACATCGTCGAATTCAAGGTCTGGAATCGCTGGGGCCAGTTGGTTTACGAGAGCGGGGATACCAAAACGGGCTGGAACGGCATGCAGAAGAATGATCCCGCCCCGGCGGACGTATATATTTACAAAATTGTCTGGGCTATCGCAGGTAGCGAGGTGCAACACGTTGAAAGGGGCGACGTCACCCTTTTGCGGTAAGGACTTTTGACAAAAAAAGAAAAGAGGAGTCTGGATCAGGCTCCTCTTTTCATTTGGCTATTCATGAAAATTGATATTGACTATCTGCGCTTTCAGGATCAACTCAGCTTTCGGAAGGAGGGACGACAAAGATTCATTTTGGATCCTATACGCCGCAGATACCTCGTTCAAACGCCGGAGGAAACGGTTCGGCAACTGGTCATACTCTACCTGATGGAAGAAAGGGCTTTTCCAAAAAATCGCATAGCCGTAGAGAAAATGCTAATAATCAACGGTTTGAATAAGCGCTTTGACATATTGGTTTACGAACAGGATATGACTCCTTTTCTCTTAGTAGAATGTAAGGCGCCCAACGTGATCATCCACCAGGACGCATTCCGGCAGATCGCTATTTACAATATGCCCCTCCGCTCGCAATACCTCTTAGTGACAAACGGCATCGTCAGCTACTGCTGTAAAATGGAATACGAGTCCTCCACTTTTACCTTTCTGAAAGACATACCTGCTTTCCCTCAAAAATCTTCCCCATAGATTTACTAACTTTCGCCTGATTTGCCTGCTGCCGCTGAGTTTTTTCTGTCTGGCAGCGCATAATTCATTGAAAATCAAACTTATCAATCCGGTAAATACAAAACACAAACACGTTGACAACTATGAGTCAGGAAAAAATACTCGTCACCGGCGCCAATGGTCAAATCGGCTCCGTATTAACCGCCGCTCTTCGCCAGGCCTACGGCAATAATAATGTACTCTCTACCGACATACGAAAGGCCGAAAATCAGGAAGGCCCATTCGAACTCTTAAACGTATTAGACCCGGCAGCCCTGGCTGATTTAATCGGGCGGTTTCAAATCACACAGGTCTATCACTTAGCGGCCATTCTCTCTGCAAAGGGAGAGGCCAATCCCTTGAAAACCTGGGACATCAATATGTCCGGGCTTTTCAACGTAATGGAAACGGGCAGGCTAAAAGGCGTGCGCAAAGTTTTCTTCCCCAGCTCTATCGCCGCATTTGGGAATGATATTCCCCAACAGAATACGCCGCAAAATGCAGTGCTAAAGCCGACGACCGTCTATGGCATGAGCAAAGTCGCCGGCGAATTGTGGGGGCAGTATTACTTCAGTCGCTACGGCTTAGACGTGCGTTCCCTGCGCTATCCGGGAGTGGTCGGCTACCAGAGCGAGCCAGGAGGAGGCACCACCGACTACGCCGTGGAGATTTATCACTATGCCGTCAAGGCTCAGCCCTACGCCTGCTTTTTGAAAAGGGACGCCACCCTGCCCATGATCTACATGGAGGACGCTATCCGCGCCACTCTCGAACTCATGGACGCCCCGGCTGACAGACTGAGCGTTCGAACCAGCTACAACCTGGCCGGCATGAGCTTTTCACCGGAGGAAATAGCAGAAAGCATCCAGCGGCAGGTTCCGGGGTTTAGGATTTCGTACCAGCCCGACTTCAGGCAGGATATCGCAGAGAGCTGGCCCTGGAGCATTGACGATTCGGCAGCCCGCAAAGACTGGCACTGGAAGCCCCGTTTCGACCTGGACGCCATGACGAAAGACATGCTTCATCACCTTCAGGAAAAATACGCGCCCGCCCTCTGACAGCGCTTCTATCCATTTTTTTTGTTTAAAAAAATTTAAAAGAGAATGCGCTCAGACTATCGGACAGCCATTTAACATCACAGTAAATAAATATTTCATCATGTTTAAAAATGTAAAAAAAGGCCTGCAACAGGAAATACAGGAAATCAAAGATGCAGGGCTTTACAAAAGCGAGCGAATCATCGTCACCCCACAGGGCGCTGAAATCAAAACCGATCAAAATCTGAAAGTTCTGAACTTCTGCGCCAACAACTACTTAGGTCTGTCCTCTCATCCTCATGTCATAAAAGCCGCCCATGCAGCCATTGAGTCGCATGGCTTCGGCCTTTCTTCTGTCCGCTTCATCTGCGGAACTCAGGACATCCACAAAGAACTGGAGCAGAAAATAGCGCGCTTCTTAGGGCAGGAAGACGCCATCCTCTACGCCGCCGCCTTCGACGCCAACGGCGGGCTTTTCGAGCCGCTCCTTTCTGCAGAGGACGCCATCATTTCAGATGAATTGAATCACGCGAGCATCATTGACGGAATTCGCCTTTGCAAAGCCCGCCGCTACAGATTCAAACACGACGACATGGCCGACTTAGAAGAGCAGCTCAAAGCCTGTCAGGACGCCCGCCGAAGGATGATCTTTACCGATGGCGCCTTCAGCATGGACGGCACCATCGCCCGCTTAGACGAGATTTGCGACCTGGCTGAGAAATACGACGCAATGGTAGGCATAGACGAATGTCACGCCACCGGCTTCTTAGGAAAGACGGGGAGAGGCACACACGAATATCGGGGAGTCATGGATCGCATTGACGTCATCACCGGCACCTTTGGAAAAGCGCTCGGCGGCGCCTCCGGCGGCTTCACTGCGGCTCGCAAAGAGATCGTGGACTTACTCCGCCAGCGCAGCCGGCCTTATTTGTTTTCAAATACCTTAGCGCCCGCCATAGCAGGAGCTTCGATCGCCGTAGTGGAAATGTTGGAAAGCAGCACTTCTCTGAGAGATAAATTGGAAAGCAACACCCAGTGGTTCAGAAAGAAAATGACGGCAGCCGGATTTGATATTATCCCGGGAGTGCATCCCATCGTGCCCATCATGCTTTACGATGCCGTGCTGGCGCAGGACTTCGCCGCCAAATTGTTGGACGAGGGCATTTATGTCATCGGCTTCTTTTATCCGGTAGTTCCTAAAGGTAAGGCGAGAATCCGGGTTCAAATTTCCGCAGCGCACGAACATCATCACTTAGAGAAAGCCGTCGCCGCATTCACCAAAATCGGAAAAGAATTAGGAGTGATTAAGTAAAAGACATTTTGTAGCGGTTCCCCGGAAGAGGAACCGCTACAAATAAATCTGCGAATAAATCAGCGCTATCTGCGGGGCGTCAATCGTCCCAATCCACCTGTTCCACCACCTCCAATCCAAATCCCACTATGCTAATGCGGCGGGTCTTGCTGCTCGTCAGCAATCGGATCTTAGAAATGCCGAGGTCGCGAAGAATCTGGGCGCCAATTCCGTAGTCCCTTTGCTCCATTGCTTTAGTGCGTCTGCCCCTGAAAGTCCTGGGAGAAAGTTCGCCCGTGGTGTTGTATTTCTCTAAACAGGAGAGCAGCGTCATGTTCTTATCTGCCTGCCGCATAATAACTAAGGCTCCCTTTCCCTCTTTTGCAATTTTTTCCAAAGAGCGGTCAATGCGGTTTCCGGCGTCGTCGAACAACATACCGAGTATTTCGATGCCTTCCGTGGAGGAATTCACCCGCACCAACACCGGTTCTTCATCCTGCCACAATCCTTTGATGATGGCCAGATGGATATCGTCCGATGAAACCTGGGAGTAGGCGACCAGCTCAAACTCGCCAAAGCGATTTTTAAAAGGCAGGGAAAACTCGCGGCGAATCAGTCGCTCATTCTCCATCCGGTGAGCCACTAAGTCTTTTATCGAAATGATTTTCAGGTTGAAGCGGTCGGCGATCTTCACCAATTGAGGTAAGCGCGCCATGGCGCCGTCTTCGTTCAGGATTTCTACCAACACGCTGACGGGTTTGAATCCCGCCATGCGCGCCAAGTCTGTCGCCGCCTCGGTATGGCCGGTGCGCCGGAGCACTCCCCCGGGTTTCGCCCGCAGGGGGAAGATATGCCCCGGACGGGCAAAGTCGGAGGGCTTAGTCTCAGGATCTACCAGGGCCTTAATGCCCGTGGCTCTGTCGTACGCCGAGATACCGGTCGTGCAGCCATGCCCGATGAGATCAATGGAAACAGTAAAGGCTGTTTCGTGCAGGGAAGTATTGTCGGGGACCATCATCTTCAGCCCCAGCTCTTCCGCGCGCGACTCTTCGATGGGCGTGCAGATAAGGCCTCTGCCGTGGGTTGCCATGAAGTTGATGATTTCAGGCGTGATACATTCGGCTGCACAGACAAAGTCGCCCTCATTTTCCCGATCCTCGTCATCCACGACGATGACGATTTTCCCTGAGCGAATGGATTCAACGGCTTCTTCAATAGTGTTTAGGCGGATGTCGGGAGCGGCTTCTTTGGCGCCGACCATCTCCAGCGTTTCCGTTTCAATATTTTTCATAAAAAATCAGGATAAGTTTTCTGCCTGTCAATTGAATTAGTAGCGGGATGGTTTTACATGAAGGGCAGGAAAATGGATTTATCCCTGCAACCAAACCACAGCCGGCAAATTTAACAGAAAAGGCAGCCGCAAGTTGAATAGAACCAAAGTTTTCCCTGTTTTTAAAAAATGAATGGTGGGAAAGAAGACTCCGTTTACCTTGCTAAAAAGTTTCCGGGAAATTATCGGAGTTTTTCGGAAGGCAGGGCTTGTAGCTCGTTAGAACATTTTTTTAAAAAAAATCCTCGTCTATATCGGGTCTGGGCTTTTTCCTCGATTCTTTTAATTCAGACTTTAAATGCTTGTATTTCAGTCGCGTATCGTGGAGGGTTTGAAGCTTTTTAAACGCCTTTCGCTCGACGGACGGACGAAGAGCCGCTTCTATCATCTCTAAGAAGTTCTCCAAAACCCTCTTTTTATTCTTCAATTGGGAGCGGCTATCCTGACTGGTCATTATCAAAACCCCATCCTTAGCGATGCGATTGGCCAGGCGTTCTGTCAACAGCGCTTTTTCATCTTCGTCGAAGGCTCGGGAACTGAGAATGTCAAAACGCAATTCAACTTTGGTTTCCAGCTTGTTCACACTTTGGCCTCCAGGACCGCTGCTCCGGGAAGTCCGATAAATTAGCTCCGACTTTAATTGATCAATGTCCATCCTTATTGATTTGCTTAGTAAAGGCTTTTCCTCAGAGATTTTCGCAGAGAGAAAATGAATCCCGATTTATTTCTGATTAGGCGCAGATAAAAATTGTACCTGAAATTAATTTCAGGCTAAGACATCGCAGAACACCGCCCACAGTCAAAATGTTCCGTCAAATCAGGCTATCTTTGATGTATGCAGCCATCCAATACCTCTGCGGGATTCCGCCTGATACAAATTTCAGCAGCCTCTGTTTTCGCCGGCCGGGCCTGGCAGCATTTCTTCCGCGACGTCCCCCTTCGGGAACTGTTGTGGGATGAAAGCCTGATGAGGGGCTGGGTGGAGAAATTCACTTCACTTAGCTGGCGCGAGTTTGTCAGTTCTCCTTCTATAGATGAGAGCATCCGGCAGGCGACCATTGGATGGGGATTTTTCTATCTGCTCTGCTCCATACTCTGCTTAGCCGTCTTCCATATTCCAAAGTTTTTAAAAGCTTTCATCTGGGTTGGCGCGGCGGGATTAGTATTCTTAGCGCTGGTCTATATGAAAGTGTCCTTTTTTCACTTCGGGCAATTCTTTGAATATTCTCTTCAGTTCAGCGCTCCCATTTTTCTGCTATGGCTCGTCAAAGAGACGGCGCCCACACGGCCTTTAATTTTCTGGATGAAAGTCGCCATTGCCCTGACGTTTGCCTGCCATGGTCTGTATGCGCTGGGCTACTATCCGCGCCCGGGAAATTATTTTGAAATGATTATGAACGCGCTTCCCCTCTCTCAGAACGGCGCCGTCCGTTTTCTCCTTGGCGCAGGGACGCTGGATTTTGTGGTAGCCTTCGGTATCTTTTTGCCCTGGAAATGGTCGCGGTGGGTATTGCTTTACGCCGTAGCCTGGGGATTTGCCACGACGATGGCGAGGATAGTCGGCAACTTCTATGCGGCGTTTCCCTGGGAGAGTTTATACAACTGGGTTCATGAAGCTGTGTTCCGTTTTCCCCATTTTCTCATACCCTTAGCCGTTTATTTTTTTGAAAAAAAAGGGAGGGAAACGGACGCCCAAAAAGAAACTTAGTCGCAAAGAACATCAGTTCTGTTTTAGAAAGCCCGCGTCCCCTTATTGAAAGATCAAAGTACCTAAGAGTTTAGGAAATTGTATCCGGCTGCAATCCCGCTGCATAGCCGGGGGTCAATTCCCGCCTTTAAATCCCAATCTGGCTTCTAAATCAGGAGTCAGTTCCGGCAGGCTCCTCCGCTCGATCAGGAAGCTAGTCAGAGCCGCTAATTCTTTGTAGATATAGTGCTTGTCCAAAGCTCCTTTGAGGTAATTCTTTCCGGCAGAGCCGCCGGTTCCCGTTCTGGTTCCAATCATTCTGTTGACCATGTTTACATGTCGGAAGCGCCAGGTGGAGAGTTGCTCGTCAATTTC
The DNA here is from genome assembly GCA_964643005.1 of uncultured Saprospiraceae bacterium. Classification (GTDB taxonomy): domain Bacteria; phylum Bacteroidota; class Bacteroidia; order Chitinophagales; family Saprospiraceae; genus UBA6168. The sequence continues at coordinate 30,666 of CAZXQI010000030.1, forward strand.
TAAGAGCAGATTGAGCAACTGGAAGGGCGCCTGCAACATGGGGTATCCCCTGTAGAGGTTAATGAACAAAGCGGCGCGGCAGGCCTTCGGACTCAGGCGCCTGCCCTCTTCTTCCTGCTCATTGAAAAATACCCGCACAAATTCTTCAAAATTGTAAGGTTCGTTGTCCATTAGTCTGCTTTTGTAAATGGCCTTATAGTCGCTCCAAAAAGGATGAAGGCCTTTCTCTGCCGGCGCTTTAGACTTGTATCCTTTCCAGAATTTTGCCTCCTCAAAAAACGGCATCCGCTCTAACCAGGAATTGACTAAGTCCAACAAAGAGGGTTGCTCCTCCGATTGCTTGATCAGTTGGATGTGCTCAGGCCGCAGTTGGGAAATATAAAACTCCTGGGCAAAGCGTTCGGTGTAGCGCAGCCCCAGGCGGGCTTCCGTGAGTTTAAATTGCCAGCTTTGGAATCCCGATGCAGGCCGCAGGAAGTCCCTGAAGTCCTGAAAATCCATCGGAGCCATGGTTTCAATCACGTCGATCTGATGAACTGCCACCCTAAGAATAGTGTCTATCCTTCTCAGGCGGTGGACGATGGTTTGCAGATCCGGCGAGTTGTCATTGATGGATGGATTATTCATAATGCCTCCGATGGATTCTAATTCATACAGCATCTGCTTAAACCAAAGTTCATAGGTTTGGTGGAGAATGATGAAGAGCATTTCATCGTGAGCGTGAGCGTTTAATAAATCACTTTCTAACTGCTGCGCATTGAGAATTTTTTCCAATTGCAGGTAATCAGAATAATGAACTCCTTTCTGTTGCATTTTTTTCCTGAATTTAATTAAATAATTAGTTGAGATACCATTAACATTACATCGGCAAGGTACGATTTTACCATTTAAAATAGTGTAGCGCGGCCTGGCTAAGAATCAATCAGGAACATGAAATACTTCATTATCGCAGGAGAAGCCTCCGGCGACCTACACGGCGCTAATCTGGCGGGAGCGCTTCGACGGGAAGACGCCGGGGCGGAAATCCATTGTTGGGGCGGCAATCTGATGGAAGCGGCAGGCGCCACCCTCCTCAGGCACTACCGGGAACTGGCCTACATGGGCTTTCTGGAAGTGGCGCTCCACCTGCACGCGATCATGAGGAACTTCCGTCGCTGCAAATCCGACATACTCTCCTTTCAGCCCGATGTCCTGATTCTGATTGACTATCCTGGCTTTAATCTGCGCATGGCTACCTGGGCCAAAGCCAGGGGCATCCGCGTTTTTTATTATATCTCTCCTCAGTTGTGGGCCTGGAAAAGCGGACGGGTCAAAATCATCCGGGAGGCCGTAGAGCGCATGTACGTCATTTTTCCCTTTGAAAAAGGATTCTATCGGGAACGCGGCGTGGAAGTAGAGTTTCTGGGTCACCCGCTATTGGATGCGCTCAACCACGCTCCTCCTTCCTCTGATTTTTTTCAAAAAAATAAACTTCCCACTGAGTGGCCTGTCATCGCTCTGCTCCCCGGCAGCCGCCGCCAGGAAATCGGCCAGATGCTGAAAGGAATGTTGCAGGTCGCTCCTCATTTTCCCGATTACCAGTTTGTCATCGCCGGCGCTCCGGGTATTGAACCGGCGTTTTACCGGCGCTTCCTGTCTCAGGAGCCGAATCTCTACTTAGTGGAGCGGCAAACTTATCAGTTGCTCGGCCATGCCTCGGCGGCTTTGGTGACTTCCGGCACCGCCACTTTGGAGACGGCGCTCATCGGCATTCCGCAGGTTGTCTGTTACCGGGGGAATCCCCTCTCCTACTGGCTGGCTAAGCGATTGGTCAGCAGGGATTTAAAATTCATTGCCATCGTGAATTTGATTGCGGGAAAAAAGGTGGTGGAGGAATTGATCCAACAGGATTTTAATGAAGCGAGGCTGCGGCAGGAACTGAGCTGCATCCTGTCGCCGGAAGGTCGTCGGCAGGCGCAGGAAGTTGAAGCGCTCGTTCGGGAGCGGCTCGGCCAGGCTGGAGCGTCCGAGCGGGTGGCGAAAAGTATGGTGAAGCGGCTGAGGAAGTTTTCGGCTGATTAGCGCAGACAGCTTATCCATCCGGTATAAATCGAACCGGATTCACATCGGGCTTTTCCCACAGGTTTTTTTGCAGATTTTTTTTGGATTAGTTCCCCGCCTGGGAGAACTAATCCAAAGGAGAATTTATCGGCTCTTAAGCCTCTAAGACTTCGGCCACGGTTTTAGAAGCTCTTTTGCGTTCGAAGTCTTTTAGGAAAATCTTGCGGATGCGGATGCTCTTGGGCGTGACTTCGACGTACTCGTCTTCGGTGATGTATTCCAGCGCTTCTTCCAGGGAGAATTTAATCGGCGGAATCAACTTCACTTTTTCATCGGAACCGGAGGCTCGCATGTTCGTCAGTTTTTTGGTCTTGGTCAGGTTGACGGTGATGTCGCCGGGGCGGGTGTTCTCGCCGACTACCTGACCCTCGTAGATTTCTTCATTCGCTTCCACAAAGAAATCGCCTCGATCCTGTAAGTTAAAAATGCTGTAGGGGATGGCCTTGCCTGTTTCCATGGCGATGAGCGAGCCGTTTTGCCGTCTCGGCAGATCGCCTTTGAAAGGTTGAAATTCGAGGAAGCGGTGAGTCACAATGGCTTCGCCGGCTGTGGCTGTGAGCAAGTTTCCTCGCAGGCCGATGATACCCCTGGAAGGGATGGTAAAGCGCATCACCACCCTGTCGCCCTTTGGTTCCATGGAAGACATGACGCCCTTGCGCTGGGTGGCCATATCTATAGCCGTGCCCGAGTTGGCTTCTGGCACGTCAATGGTCAGCTCTTCGACCGGCTCATTGACTACGCCGTCTATTCTTTTCAAAATGACCTGAGGCTGGCCGATTTGCAGTTCATAACCTTCCCGCCGCATGGTTTCAATCAAAATGGAAAGGTGAAGAACGCCCCGGCCATAAACCCGCCAGGAGTCGGTGGATTCGGTTTCCTGCACCCGGAGGGCGAGGTTTTTCTCCAACTCTCGATTCAGGCGTTCCCGAATGTGGCGGGAGGTGACGTATTTCCCTTCTCGGCCATAAAAGGGCGAGTCGTTGATGGTGAACAACATGCTCATCGTCGGTTCGTCAATGGCGATGGTGGGCAGCGCTTCCGGCGTTTCAAGGTCGGCGATGGTGTCTCCAATTTCAAATCCTTCAATGCCCTGGATAGCGCAAATATCGCCTGCCTGCACCTCGTCCACTTTCACTTTCGACAATCCTTCGAAGAGGAAAAGTCCGCGAATCTGCTGGCGGTTGACGCTGCCGTCGCGCTTCATGAGCGCAACGTGTTGGTTGGCTTTCAATTTGCCGCGATGCAGTCTTCCGATGGCGATTCTTCCGATATAATTGGAATAATCTAAGGAAGTAATTAGCATTTGGAGGCTGCCTTCTTCGGTCTTAGGTTCCGGTATATTCTTTAAGATGGTATCGAGCAGCGGCGTGAGGTCTTCGGTTTTCTTGCGCCAGTCTAAGCTCATCCAACCTTGTTTGGCGGAACCGAAAATAGTCGTGAAATCGAGTTGTTCTTCCGTAGCTCCTAAGTTGAACATGAGGTCAAAAACGGCGTCGTTGACTAAGTCAGGCGTGCAGTTTTCTTTGTCCACCTTATTGATGACGACGATGGGCTTCAGCCCCATTTCGATAGCTTTCTGGAGGACAAAGCGGGTCTGGGGCATGGGGCCTTCAAAGGCGTCCACTAAGAGGAGAACGCCGTCGGCCATGTTGAGCACCCGCTCTACCTCTCCGCCAAAGTCAGCGTGGCCGGGGGTGTCTATGACATTGATTTTCACGCCTTTATACCAAAAGGCTGCGTTCTTGGCTAAGATGGTGATTCCCCGTTCCCTTTCGAGGTCGTTGTTGTCCATGATGAGTTCTCCGGGGACTTCGTAATCGCCGAAAAGTTTGCCTGCCAGCAGCAATTTGTCAACCAGTGTAGTTTTGCCGTGGTCAACGTGGGCGATGATGGCGATGTTTCTTATTTGCATAAAATGAGTTTTTTTAAAAAGGGCGCAAAAGTACAGAGAAAATAAAAGGTCTGCAATCGCTTTGAAATTTTCTTTACCACAATTAAAAATATATTACCGTCAAAGCCTCAGGAGGAAAAGAATAATGGCAGGATATTTCTCAGAACCGATTCGACCTTCAAGAACATTTTTTTTTAAAAAAAAGTTTGCTCGCTCTCGTT
>CAZXQI010000031.1:0-22734 GCA_964643005.1 uncultured Saprospiraceae bacterium
TTATCATCCATAATGCGCGGACGCTTACCGTTGAGCGCAATGGCGAGCAGGTGAAACTGCCCATCAGCGAAGAGGTGGCGATGGCTCTTTCAAAATATGAAAACAGAGAATTTAGCCTGTACAGCCCCCGCAGCCCTTTCCTGGTTGAAAAATTTACGTCTGACAGCCCCGCCGAAAAGGCCGGCTTACGGGCGGGCGATCAGGTCGTTAGCCTGAACGGAAAACAGACGCTCTGGTTCAGCGAATTCTATGAGCAACTGACTGCGCTCCCTCAGACGGAAACCGAAGTGCAAATCGGCATTTTGCGGAAAGATGCGACAACGGGCGCAATGGATACCCTTACCCTGCCCGTCGTCACCGGCAAGGATGGAAAAATCGGCGCCTATCCGATCGGATTGGAGACGGAGCGCAAACACTACACTTTTGCCCAGGCGATACCCGCCGGATTCAAACGGGGCGCTAATTTCCTGTCTTCACAGATTCAGGCTTTCGGGCAAATGTTTACAGGCAAAATAAAAGCGCAGGACAGCCTCGGCAGCTTTATCACCATCGGCTCCATGTTCCCTTCTACCTGGGACTGGGAGAGCTTCTGGTCCATGACGGCCATGCTCTCCTTAGTGCTGGCTTTCATCAACCTCCTGCCCATTCCGGCTCTCGACGGCGGCCACGTGATGTTCCTCATTTTTGAAGTGCTGACTGGAAAGAAACCCAGCGACCGGTTTATGGAAATTGCCACGATGATTGGGTTTGTGATACTGATTGCGCTGATGGTCTTTGCGATAGGTCTGGATATTTCGCGGCTATTTTGATGTTGGTGACAGGCGGTGAGCAATACGACATAAACCTACAGTACTGATTTTTTGAACAGACATTCGGCTCAAAAAAATGTACACTTATAAGAAATAAGGCTGTCAGGACTATTAGAAGAGCAACATATTATCTGGCATGGAACTGCCAAAAACACCCGCTATTCACCTTCTCACACCTTTAATCTTTTTTACCCGATAGATCTGGACGAGCATTTCAGTAAAGAAATTGACGAGAGGAATTATAACGAACTACAACTTCTCGCTCATTCCTGAAACCCTCCAAAGCATCTCTCTTTTTGCAGACAGGAAATTAGGCGCATGAGAATGCCGGTCGCAAGCCGCTCCACAAAAGCGGAACCTATGCCAGGCTGAGTTTTTTGAGAAGCGACTGTCAAAAACTTTCCTTTGCTCCGAACCCTGTTTTCTGCCCCATAGAGAGCGATAAATTTTTCCAAAAAAAATAGAGACATTTATGTTTTTGGAAAATTTAAATAAATTTGCGCCCGCTTCACAGGAAGCAGGATTAAATTGTAAAAAGAAGGCGCACTTTCAGAACCTTCTAATTTGTTGAAAATAGCAGCCGAAGTGGCGGAACTGGTAGACGCGCTGGACTCAAAATCCAGTGATGGCAACATCGTGTGGGTTCGATTCCCACCTTCGGTACAACAACAAACACTCATCCAGACCGGTATAGCCGAAGTGGTGAAATTGGTAGACACGCACGTTTCAGGGGCGTGTGTTCGCGAGAACATGTGGGTTCGAGTCCCACCTTCGGCACCAGGATTTTTCAGAGCGCTGTGCAGTATTGCATGGCGCTTTTTTTATGCCTGTTTTGAAAATGCCCGTTTTTTGGCCTTCCAGTTTAATTCCCGGCGATTCTCTACTGCTGATAGGAGCAATCATCTTCAGCTTCGGATTTCAGCCCATTTCTTTGCAGTTGCATGACAGGCAGGTGGAGTTTGCCGCCTGCCTGCGCGCCGATAAATTCGGTAGCTCCATGCTCCTCTGTCCTGCGCTGTCCCTCTCTCCATCTCCTATTTTTAAAATATTGATTGGAAATCATCGGCATTTTCTCAATCTTTCAGCCGAATTGCGTTCAGGCGCCATTCACAAAAACGAAAAACACACAGACATGCCTTCCTGCCAACTACATCCGCTCGACGAGTCAGCCAACGACCAGATGCTTTCTCTCATCAAGAACTCGCCTATGTCTGCCGGAGGCCTTGAGTTGTATTTCGATAAGTCGCCTGACGTTTTCAGATTTTCCAAATTGAAGTTTGACCAGAGCATACATGCCGGACTCTACTCAGACGCCGAACTCAAAGGGATGGCGGCGGTGGGTTTCTATGACGCCTTAGTGCAGGGCAGACAGGAGCGGGTTTTTACCTTTTACAATCTGTACCTCAAAAAGGAAATGAGGGGTCAACATCTGCCGGAATTCATCATGAGGGAATTGTTCCCAAAAGTGAAAGAACTGGCCGACTTCGGTATCGCCACTACGCTTCGCGGCAATCGCCCCGTCGAGAACATCGTGGAAAGACGCTATGACGAAGGCATGTCCCAGATTCGCATCGTGGACACCTTAGACCTGAAGTCCATCCTGTTTTCTCTGCCAAAAAGGAATGAGACGGGCCTCCTCGTAAGAAATGCCAACTGGGAAGACGCAGCCGAAATCGTTCGCCTGCTAAAGGAGGAGCACTGTCAACGGGACTTTGGTTTGGTGTTTTGCGAAGATTCCTTTCCCCTCGCTTTAAAAAATAGAAACTTAGATATTTCGGACTATTACGTGGCCGCCGATAAATCTGGCAGACTCAAAGGCGTTTGCTTAGCCTGGGATTGCGGGGATTTCCGCCGCCCGGTCATTTTAAAATTTGGTCCCAAATTCTACCCGACATTGACCGCTTATCGCCTGTTGGAAAAAATATTGCCGCTGACGCCTTTCCCCAAAAAAGGAGACTATTTTCGAGAACTGACCATTACCGACTACGCTGTGGAGGGACGGGATCCGCAAATCATGCACGCCCTGTTGTGTGAAATCTATCGCCGCCATCACAATAAGCAGTACCATTTCATGAACTTCGGAAGTTGCGGCAGCGACAACCTCCTCAAGGCTGTCAAAGGATTCTGGCATCGCAACATCATCTCCCATATAATCTTTACCAGCACAGACCCGGCTCGTTTTGATATCCCAGTGAAAATGCCATATATTGATATTGCACTTTTATAAAAAAATAAAAATGGGATGAGGGATAAAGATTTGCAGAAAATGGCTTGCTATGCGCCCTATGCGACGCCTTCTCAATCCCTTATTTCAAAAATGTTGAAGCCCTTGAAAACCAAAGCTTTACTTCACGATTTTCCGACAAATTTTTAATTTGACAGAATAGTGCAACGCACATATTTTAAATAAATAAGAAGGGGAAAAAGAAGTCAGGTATATTTTAGAATAAGTAAGGGCAGGAATAGCGGCTATAGTCATTTTAAAAAGGAAATGCTGTGATAAAACTCCGGAACAAATACCGCAGCGAATCGCATCGAAGACCCAGCCGGGATTATTCAGCAGCCGGTTTATATTTTCTGATATTTATTACTAACACAGAAAATGTTTCTTGGGTAAAAGCACATCTGCTCAAATATCCCTGTCCGATTTCGGGAAAATAACAGATACCGGGTTTTTGGAATCGTTTGATATCCGTGTCGAATTATTCCTGGGCGAATACGTCCTCCTGCCAACCACCTACACGCCATTGTTAGAACCCGACCTGTTGATACGACTCAATATCCCCACCAGCCCCACAGCCCCATCCGACAACACATCAAATGCAGGCAGCCCCGTTTCGCGGGAAATCTTTTCGCATGCGGCGGGAATTTCATTGGGCTGCATATCCTCGTGGTTGATGGTGATGGCGATGACCTTTTTTCCGGAGATAACTTCGATGGCGCGAATCTGTTCCGACAGGGGATGGATAGGGTAGCCGGGGAAGCCGTCGTATTCTTTGCGTTTTGGCGCGTGTTGGAGGATGACGCAGTCGGGGCGGCCGGCAGCGAGGATTTCAAAGCCGCCCGGGTAGGCAGGATTCATCAGGCTGCCCTGGCCTTCGATGACGATCAGGTCGGGATGTTCATGTTTCCAGGCTTCGTAAACGGCGTGTTCTATCTCTCCGGATACAAAGTCATTGATGAGCGAGTCCATGACTAAACTGTATTTTGCGCCCTGCATCCAGGCGGTCTGGCCAGTGCCGATGAGTTCCGCTTTCAGTCCGGCGGTGCGGAAGGCCTGGACGATAATCCAGGCGGTAGTTCGCTTGCCGATGGCGGAGTCCGTACCGAGGATGGCTACTTTGAGGCAGTCCACCTGCTCGATTTTGCCGGAGAAAAAATGCAGGGTATTTCTGGGCGGGGTCTTGCGGATGTCTCTGATCCCGCAGCCGTATTTTTCGGCAATGGCAACGATGTCCGGGTCGTCGCTGAGAAAGTCGTGAAGGCCGCAGTCCACGTTCAGCCCGTGACGGAGCGCCGTTTTGACGTCCTGTCGGGCCTGGTCGGAAAGCCTGCCTCCGTCAGGCGCAATGCCGATGACGAAGTAGGCGGCATCCCTACCCGCCTGCGCCAGCGCCTCTTCTACGGTTGCATAGATGGGAATGCCAGCCGCCTTTCCGTCGAGCACCCTGCCGGCATCCATTCCGGCGTATTTTTCATCAATGATGCAGAGCGTGCGGTAGCGCTCCGTAAAGCGAACCAGACCGTGCGCAGTTTTTCCGTTGGGCGTATTGAAAGCGCCCTGGCAATAGACGATGGCGTTTCCGTCGAGTGGTTTCATTTTTTTTAAAAATAAAAAACTGCGTCTGGAGGAGGAGGTTCTCCTTCCGGCTCAGTGTTTTTTGATGAATTAATTCCTTCCCGTTAGCACTGCAACGAAGCGATCCGGTTCGAGCGATTCTTTCTGGTGCATTTCGAGCAGCGCCACCAGCCCTGCGGTAGAGGCGGGCAATACTCTCAGACTTTCCTTTTCAGCCAGGAGCCGGGAGCACTGCAACATTTTGTGGTCGCTGATGTGAAAGGCGTCTCCATTGGACTGCCGGACGGCCCAAAGCGCTTCCTCGCCGTCGAAGCTGTGCCAGTTAATGAGCGGCTCATTGATTCTGGTCTCTTTGATTTGTTCGGGTCTCAGATTCTCGCAATAGCTCAGATTCTTTTTGAAAGAAGTGATGATGGGGTTTTTGTGAGAGGAAGATGCGGCAATCATTTTTGGAATTCTCGAAGTCTTCCCCCTTTTGTAAAGGCTGACAAAGCCTCTGTAAATACCGGCGAGCAGGGTGCCGTTGGACACGGGGACGGCCACCACTTTCGGCGCATCCCTGAGCTGGTCGTATATCTCGTAGGCGATTTGGGCGTAGGTCATAATTTGTAGCGGCGTGTTCCTGCCGCCCGGATTGGCGTCGTACCAGCCATTTTGCTCCGCCTCCTGACTGGAAAAAACGACGGTATCCTCGTAGGTGCCCGGAGCGCGGCGCACTTCGGCTCCTATCTGTTCCATTTCTTTTACCCGCTCGGTGTGGTAGCTTTCGGGAATGTGAATGACGCAGCGCAGTCCGGCCAAATGGGCAGCTACCGCCACCGCCACGCCGTAATTTCCGCAGGTAGCTACCGTGATGACGTCGAACTCCCGCCGCAGGGCGTCGTGAACCTGGGCGAAGGCGATGCGGTCTTTTTGCGTACCCGATGGATTGCCGCCCTCGAATTTCAGGTAGAGCTGGCGAAGGTCAATTTCTCGTTCGATGTTGCGGGCGCGGGAGAGGCTGGTGTCGCCCACTTCCAAACTGATGATGTCTTCATAGGATTCGATGCGATCTACCAGCGAATGAGCGGAGTCGCGAACGAACTCGCTGTGTTCCCTGGTTTCTTTTGAAATCGAAATTTCGTCCAGATGAACGCCATCCAAAAGGTTGTGAATCATAATGAAAGCTGCTTAGAAAACGCCGCTATTTAAGCAATAAATCGTATCCCGTGGAAATAATTTTGACTCAAAAAATGGATTTTAACAAAGGCGGGCAGGAGCCAAATGCCAATGGCCATTAATGCAGACGACCGGCCGTGGATATGGCCGGCCGTATTAATCCAGATTAGTCGGGGTGACAGGATTTGAACCTACGACCTCGTCGTCCCGAACGACGCGCGCTACCGGGCTGCGCTACACCCCGAATCAGTTGCCGGAAAAATTCCCGGCAACTGAAATAAGAGCCACCCAGGAGACTCGAACTCCCGACCCACGCATTACGAATGCGTTGCTCTACCAACTGAGCTAGGGTGGCAAAGATTTCAAAAATGACGCTCCTTTAAGCGAGGCGCAAATTTATAATATCTTCTTTCAGATTGCCAAAGGACTATTCAAAATTCTCGCCATATTAAAAAGAATGCGAAAGTGACGGAGTCACCTCGGACGGATAAATTGACCTGTCGCCAAAGCTAATTTTATAGGAAAGCGAAAATCAAAAAATAGCTGTAAGGATTGAGTGTGCTACCTTCTTTTTATTTTTTCTCTCTGTGTACAGAGTATTTTAGCTAAAAAATAGAACCTGCTTATTGATTCACGGAGGAGAGATCCACGACGAATCCGTCAATTTTCTTATTCCTCTTCAGGTTGATTTTATAGATGTCGGCCTCCTTCTTAGTTTCAAAAGTTCCAAGAATAACTTTATAGGAAATCTCATCCTGGCTCTTTCCCTGCTGCACGCCGACGAGGATGGTGGAAAACCATTCTCCCTGAAGCTGGGCGATTTTTTTAAAGAGGGCATCCTGGGTGGATAGAGAAGCTACCTGCACTCCGTAGCCTTTTCGCTCCGGCTTTTTGAGTTCAATCTGGAACAAATCAAACTGTTGGTAGTTGCTGGCTGTAACATTGGTCGCCTTAGGGGTTTCCGGCTTTGCGGGCGCCTTAGTTTCTGGCGCATCATTTTTTTTGGTATCCTCTACGGGTTTTTTGGCGGGAGCAGGTTTTTCATCTTTTGGCTTATCTGCGTTTTCAGTCTGTGGGCTGGTCGCAGTAGCGGCGCCGGCGGTGTTGGCCTTTGGAGGGGTGTTTTCCTCAGCCTTTGGCGCATCTTCCTGTTTGTCGGCGACGGCGGCATCTGCGGTCTCTTCTTTGACCAATTCGACTTTGACCCTGGTGGAGCCGTCTTCTAAGAGGCCAATCTGGCTGGCGGCGGCTCTCGAAATTTCAATTACCCGCCCGGTGATATAAGGTCCTCTGTCGTTGATTCTCACCACGACGGATTTATTATTATCTAACCGGGTCACTTTTACGCTGGCGCCGAAAGGGATGGATTTATGCGCACCGGTGAGCCTGGCTTTGTCGTACATTTCTCCGCTGGCAGTGGGTTTCCCCTGAAACATGTCTGAATAATAGGAAGCTAATCCGAACTCCTCCTGTTGAGCCTTTAACCCCGTGATGAAGAGGGTATTTAGAATTAAAATTTTTACAATACTTCTCATGGCAGTATGTTTAGTGATAAATAATAAGTCAGGTTTGACAATAAAGTTCTATCAAAAGTAGTGACATTTCTGAGGTATAAAGGTTAAAATTTCCGTTTTCAAACAAATGTTATTTTAGATGAATTGAGCGCGCCGTCCCGTTTCGGAAGCCGAAACCGTAACTTTGCAGCCATTTATTTGTTTGGAAAAGTCAGACAAAAAAAGGATGGAACGGGCATCTCTTTGAGAAAGAACTGTCCAATATTAAAATAGTAAAACGATGAGTAAGCATGGACGAGTACTGGTAGCCATGAGCGGTGGTATTGATAGCACCGTTACCGCTATGCTTCTGCACGAAGAAGGATACGAAGTCATTGGTATTACCATGAAAACCTGGGACTACGCTACCTCCGGCGGTTCCAAAAAAGAAACGGGTTGTTGCAGCCTCGATTCAATCAACGACGCGCGGAAGGTGTCTGTTGATATGGGCTTTCACCATTCTATAGTGGATATCAGGGATGAATTTGGCGACTACGTCATTGACGATTTTGTGGAGGAATACCTTGCGGGACGAACGCCCAATCCCTGTGTTTTGTGCAACACGCACATAAAGTGGAACGCCCTCCTTCGCAGAGCGAATGCGCTCGACTGCGAATTTATGGCGACAGGGCACTACGCCCTCATTGGCCAGAAGGACGGGCGCTATTACGTCCACAAGGCCGTGGACTGCGATAAAGATCAATCCTATGTATTGTGGGGTCTCAGCCAGGACTGCCTGAAGCGCAGCAGATTCCCACTGGGCGAAATGACCAAAACAGAGGTCAGAAAAATTGCCTTCGACAGAGGATATCACGAGCTCTCCAAAAAAGGAGAGAGCTACGAGATTTGCTTCATCCCCGACAACGACTACCGCGGTTTTCTGAATCGCCGGGTCGAGGGTCTGGAAGAACGAGTGGCCGGCGGGGATTTTGTCAATAAAAATGGAGAAATCATCGGTACGCATCGGGGCTATCCATTTTACACGGTGGGTCAGCGCAAGGGATTAGGCGTGGCATTTGGCGAACCTATGTTCGTGACCGAAATCCGTCCCGAGACCAACACCGTCGTCTTAGGGCCGCAGGATGAGCTGATTCGCAATAGCATGAAAGTAAACAAGCTCAACCCCATGAAATACGCAGAAATCCCCGACGGGCTGGAAGTCGTTTCAAAGGTTCGCTACCGGGATCCCGGAACGGTCAGCGTGCTGCACAATACCAACATCGGCGTGGAAGTGGAGTTTCTGGCCAACGTGAAAGGCGTAGCGCCCGGACAGTCAGCTGTCTTTTATGAAGGAGACGACGTGATTGGCGGCGGGGTTATTTACAGATGATCGTCTCTTTTTTCTTCCTTTATATTAATAGGTATAAAAGCTAAAAAAATGTCGCCGGCAATGGGGAAATCCTCAGAGCCGATCTTTTTTAACCGGTTGTGTCATGCTGAATATTTTTGAAACGCAGGACGGCTCGTCTTCTGTTTTCTCCGAAAAATTCGGAGAGGGCTACCATTCAAAATACGGCGCCGTGCAGGAAAGTCGCCACGTCTTTATTGAAGAAGGTCTGTTCCTGGCCGCCATTTTGAAAAAAGAACTGAGTATTTTGGAAATGGGCTTCGGCACGGGGCTAAATGTCCTTCTCACCTATTTAGAGGCCAAAAAGCTGAACCTCTCTATCCGCTATACCGGAGTGGACGCCTATCCCTTAGAGGCGCCCATGTACTCCCAACTGAACCATCCCCAGATGCTGGGACTAGCGGAAGAGCAGCCGGTTTTCGACCAAATCCACCAGTCGCCCTGGAATACAACGACCCCTCTGACGGATTTTTTTTCGCTTCGCAAAATTAGGGAGCGCTTCGAGCAGGTAGAATTCACGGAGCCTTTTGACCTGATATATTACGACGCCTTCGCGCCCAGCGCCCAGCCGGAGTTATGGGAAGCGCCCCTCATGCAGAAATTGTACGACAGCCTGTTGCCGGGAGGAGTTATGGTGACTTACTGCGCCAGTGGAGCTTTCAAGCGCACCCTGAAATCGGTGGGGTTTGAAGTGCAGACTCTCAAAGGCCCTCCAGGAAAACGCGAGATGACGCGGGCGGTCAGGTGAGCGTTTCCCGATAAATTTGACTATAGACTTTTTAGGGAGTACATCCCCAAAAGAAAATTCCCACCCAATTTTTACAAAAACATACCTGCAATACAGGCGGTAAAAAATGCCGCAATCGTACCGCCGACCATTGCGAGGAGTCCCAATTCCGTCAGGTTCTTGCGCTGCCCGGGAGCGATGGCGCTAATCCCGCCGATTTGAATGCCGATGGAGGCAAAGTTGGCGAAGCCGCAGAGGGCGTAAGTTGTGATGATGATGGATTTTTGCTGCATCAGGCCTTCGAGTGCAGGCATTTGGGCGTAAGCGTAAAACTCGTTGATAGCCGTTTTCATGCCGAGCAACTGGCCGACAATCATGGTGTCCTGTGCGGGCACGCCGAGTATCCAGGCGACGGGGGCAAATATTATCCCAAGGATGTATTCAATCGTAAAACCGGTAAACCTGCCGTCGGTGGAGTTTCGCACAAATTCATTTAGCCCCGTCCATTCGCCGATGCCGTCGCTGAGCAGGAAGTTGGCCATGGCGATCAGCGCGGTGAACACTAAGAGCATGATACCCACGTTGACGGCGAGCTTCATGCCGTCTGTCGAGCCTCTGGTGATGGCGTCGAGGACATTGGTTCCCGATTCTTCCCTGGGCACGTCTAATTTCTGATCTTCCAGCGAAATTTCCTTTTTTTCGGGAAGGAGCATTTTGGCCGCTACGATGGCTGCGGGCGCCGACATGATGGAGGCCGTGAGCAGGTGCCGCGCAAAGAGTCTGCGCAATTCCGGGTCGTCGCCGCCGAGGAAGCCCACATAGGCGGCGAAGACGCTCCCCGCAATGGTGGCAAATCCGCCGCACATGAGGCACATGATTTCGGAGCGGGACATGCGCTCTAAGTAGGGCTTGATGAGCAGCGGCGCCTCAGTTTGTCCGATGAAGACGTTGGCGGCGGCGGCAAGGCTTTCGGCGCCCGTCAGTTTCATGGTCTTGCTCATTACCCAGGCGATTCCCTTAGTGATGACTTGGAGTATTCCAAAATAGTAGAGCATAGACGACAGGGCAGAGAAGAAAATGATGGTGGGCAGGATTTTGAAAACGAAGTTGTTGAGCGCTCCGTCCACGACTGCCATGCCAAAGGGCATGAGAAGGAAATCAATACCGGCATTGGTGAAGTCCAGCACCTTGACGAAGAAGGAAGCGACCCAGTCGAAGAACACGGTAGCGAAGTCAATTTTCAGAACAATCAGTCCGAGCGCTACCTGTAAAAGCAATCCGCTGGCGACTAATCGCCAACTGATACTCCTGCGGTCTCGACTCAGTAAAAACAAAATGCCAATCAATATGGCAACCCCCAGCAGTCCCCTCAAAATATTCATTATCGTCTCCATGCTTGTTTAAAGTTGTTGTGGTTATTTGCGAAAGAATACTGTTTAATTTCAAGTGACCGGCAAAAATATTAATTTCTGATTCCCATACAGCAAAGCTTACCAATTTGTAAAGGCGCGTTTAAAAATGCGATCCACCAATTCGTCGCTGATGACGCCGATCAACTGATCCTGAACGTCTAAGAGGTTTTCGCTGGCGCCGAAAAAATCCTCATAGGAAAACTGCTGTTTCCAGTTTTCTTTTTCGTGTTTGTTGTTGACAAAACTGACCAGGACGACGATGGTGAGCTTGTTGAAGCCGATTTGCTCGTCGGCTTTTGGCGCCTCGGCGGTCACCCGGAAATCGGTGATGGCTCCTGAGAACTCTACATCCGGCTCCTCGTCGTTGTAGCGCAGACTGGACTCCCTGCGGATTTTGTCTTTCAGCAATTCTGTAAAATCCCTGGGCAGGGTAGCCGTAGAGGCGGGCGCCTCGTTGTCAAATAGCTCGACGTAGTAGGTTTTGACGTCGGGCGAAATGCTGATTCCCTTGAAGGAATAACCGTTGCCTTTGATCACACAGCCCGACAAAAGGAGCGCCGCATTGGCGGTGAGAATGGAGAGCCAGAAGAGTGATTTCACTTTTTTTAAAGACTTCATTTTTCGGAAATGAAAAATTTAACGAATTTAGTACGCCCCGAAGGTAGGCGGATTTTTCAGTTTTAAACGCCGGGTTTTGTCGCGGCTGTTCATTGGAGGTTTTTTTAAAAAAATAATTCAATTGACTGTTCTCATCATTCTTCTGGTTTTGATCGCCCTTTACTTCCTCATTCCGAAGGGCGTACTGCTTTACGAGGCCCTGCGCTGGTTGTCGTGGGTGGTAAAACTGAAGCTTCAGCCGAACAGACCCTACCGGGAAGAAAAGATTTTTTATGGCTCGCATCCCCGTCAATATTTTTTGTTGGTGCAGCCCAAAGAAGCCAAAAGCCAAAAAAAATCGGCGATCGTCTATATCCACGGCGGCGGGTGGCAGTTTGGCAGTCCGGAGATGTTTCATTCCAATTCGCTGGCCCTGATGAATGGCGGGTATAGCGTTTTCATGTTGTCTCATCGCCGAATCCCGCGCTATGGGATTTTGGATTTGCGGGAAGACCTGGTAGCCGCCTTGCAGAAATTAGAAGAGACGATGGTGGAAAATAATTTTTTGGAGAAAAAACTCATCCTTGGCGGGGTATCATCCGGCGGCAATCTGGCGGCGCTCCTCGCCTTTGACCCCAAACTGCGCAGTAAATTGAATTGGGAAAAAAACGCGCCCTACGGCTTGTTTCTCATCTCTGCGCCCCTGAATCTGCGCAGCATGTGGTATTCTCCTCCTCTGCGGTTTTTAGTTGGAAAGCGGGACGACGAACATTTTAGACCCGCCGACCCCATTCAGTTGATAGAGCCGCGCCAGACCATTCACACGTTCATTATTCACGGCACCCACGACGGGCTGGTGCGCTATCAGGGAGTGAAAGATTTTTATGAAAAAATGAAAAGTGAAGGCGCTGCCAACCTGCGCTTTGTCACCCTTGAAAACGGAACGCATCTGGACGCCGCCAGTTGGTGCCTGCCCGACCATCCGGCCAATCTGGCGCTGATGAAATGGCTGGAAGAATTGGACGACCAGGCGAAAGCGCTTAGTTCATGATTTTCCAAAGCATCTCTTTCAGCAGGTCTCCTTCCTCTTTTCCGGTGGTAATGTAATCTACGCCCTTTGCCTTCAGGTCGTAAGTTTTCAAATCTGCAATGATCTGCTCCGTCTTGGATAGTGGGTAATTGCGCAGAGCTGCGCGGTAATCCCGAAGCGCATACGAGGAGCGAAGTCCTAATTTCTTTTGCACCGACGCATCAGGCTCATTTTTTACAAAATGAAGCATGTAAACTTTGGAAAAAAAAGAGGCTAAACTCGCCACGACCATGATGAAGGGATTGCTTTTCGGATTGGCGATGAAGTTTTGCATGATCCGGCTCACCATATCCTGATTGCGTTGTCCCAACGCTTTTTGCAGTTCGAAGACATTGTACTCCCTGCTGATGCCGACGTAGGTCTCCACGTGCTGTGGCATGATTTCCGTGCCCGTGGGAATGTGGAGCGCCAGCTTGTCCAACTCCCTGACCACGACTGAGAGGTCTGTCCCAATGTACTGCGCCAGCAGCTCGCCGGCTTTAGGCGAGATTTTTAGTTCCTTTTGTTGCAGGTAATCGCCAATCCAGTCGGGAATCTGATTGTCATACAGCTTCTTACCCTCGAAGGCGAGACCTTTTTCCTGGAGCAGTTTTCCAAATTTCGTATTGATATTGAAGCTCTTATGCTTGTAACAGATGACGAGGATGGTGCTTTCCGTCGGCTGCTCCGCGTATTTCTCTAAATCTTTAAGGTCTCTCATTTCCTGCGCTTCTTTTAAAATGATCACCTGAAACTGAGCCATCATGGGGTAGCGCCTCGCCTGATCCACGATGGCGATATGGTTCACATCGGCGCCGTACAGCACGACCTGATTGAAGGCTTTCTCATCTTCCGACAGCGCATTTTCCTCAATATAGTCGCTGATGGCATCTGTGAAATAAGGCTCGTTCCCATACAGAAAATACAGGGGGCGGAATTTCTTTTTCTTTAAATCGGAAAGAATCTCTGCGAAAGTCAAGGCGGGTAGGGGAGTAATGAGGGAATTATTCTAAAAGCCGTATCGAAAGAAGTTGGACGAGCCGAGATTGCTACTGGAGTTTTATGAGAACATGGAACTCTACTTTTGACACATTTTTTAAAATATTCTCCGGATGAATAAAAACCTGATTTTAGAAAATGAAAGGATGGGACATTGCTTCCCGTTCCATCCTTTTAGTATAGGCCTATTTTAGTTCAAATAATTTTGTTCAAAAAACGCTTTGTAACCGGCCAGCGATTTGTTCCGCACAATCATTTCGTAGTTTGTTTTCGACAGGGTAAAGTAGTCTTTGGTCATTCCCATTTGCATAAAATCCGGGCGGTTCTTTTTGAGACCCTTAAAAAAGGCCAGGGCCGAGGCTTCGCTGGTAAAGCCGGTAATATGGATGAGCGGCACGTTTTCCAATTCGCCGCCAATGGCAATCTGGGTAATCTTTAACCTTTCATTGGAATGGTATTTCCAAATGTATTTCGTGATGCCGGTTCTGACTTCCTGTAGGTCGTAGGGGCGATTGGCCAGTACGAAGAGGAAGGAATGTTCTTCGCTCTTGTCAATGGCATAGCCTCCTTTTTCGGTCATCTCACCCTGAGCGTGCAGGCTGTTTTGGAAAAATAAGGCGAAGAAAAACGTCAATGGGATGAAGATTCTAAACATGATGAAAAGTTTTGAGCCGATGACAGGTCTGGGGTTCAGACCGCCTTTCGGCTGTGGCAAAAGATTTTGCGCTAAAATGTTGAAGATTTGTTTTTTGCACAACCTGACATGGTCGGGCTTCTGTTTATGAGATTCTTTTAAAAAGAAAAAAAACCTCTCAAAACGACCTCAAAATTACCAAAAACTGTGTCACTTTCTTCTGAAGAATTGATTTTGTGAGTTCCTTAAAGATTTTAAACAAAAGTTATACTTTGGCTCTGATTATCCTATTATTCAGTTAGGCGCCGTTGCTTGTTCGGAGGTTTTCCAGAGTCTTCCAAGAATCGCCGACGCCGTACGACACAATCTAATCTGGTGCAGGGAACCGGCCAATTAACGGAAAAGGAGGCGCTTCAATTGCTGCGCAAAGGCAATGAAGAAGCGATGGAATGGATATTCAGAGAATACTACGCCTTCCTCTGTCAGGCCATCGCCCGAATTCTTCCCGATGCGCATTTGGCGGAAGATTTGTCACAAGAAGTACTGCTCGAAATCTGGAAACGACGGGATGCCCTGCTCATCAGTACTTCCCTGAAATCTTACCTGCGCAGGAGCGCTATCAACAAAACACTCAATTACATTCGGAGTCAGAAAATCCGCTGGGACGACGAAGATAAGCTCACGCAATTAGCCTTTGCAGGCTCTGGCGCTGTGGAGAATATGCAGGCGGAAGAATTGAAAACGGCCATTGACGCCGCCATTGATTCCCTGCCCGAACGCTGCCGCTTAGTATTCTCTCTGAGTCGTTTTGAGGAAATGACTTATCAGGAAATCGCCTCGCAATTAGGAATCTCCGTCAAGACCGTAGAGAACCAGATGAGCAAAGCCCTTAAGACCTTAAAAGCCTTACTTGGGTCGATGCTCGACAATAGTTAACGCTATTTAGTCAGGTATTTTACATTTTTGTCAGAAAACTTATTCAACCTTGTAGCCGCAATAGGGGGGGGAATGTTGCATAGTGTCTTTATTTTGAAATGGCAATTAAAAGAATTTTATACCCTGACGACAATCTAAAATATAATGAATTTGAAGGAAAATAAAGTTTTTAACAATTGGCTCAGGAGCGACAACGACGAGCGCAAGCTTCAGAATTTGTGGAAGCTGACCGGCGATTACAGGCAGGGTTACCAACCGGATGTCGAAGCCGGAATGAATTCCTTTAGGGAGAAAATGAGCCGCCATAGAACCCTGGAAGAAAAAGTCGCTCCAAAATTCCTGTCTTCCAAACTCCTGAAGATGGCGGCCGCCATTGTCCTGCTGTTAGGAGTTGCTTTTCTTTTCAGAAATGAAATTTTTAAATCCCGATCCTCCATAGATTTGGTTACGGAGCAGGGCGCCAGCCAGTCTAAGATTTTGGAAGACGGCTCAAAGATTACCCTCAACCAGTCTGGGAAGCTGACTTATCCCGAAAAATTTTCCGAGAAGAAAAGGGAGGTCTCCTTAGAGGGAGAAGCATTTTTTGAAATAGCCAAAGATGAAAAACACGCTTTCTTAATAAATACAGATCACGCAGCCATTGAGGTTTTAGGCACTTCTTTCAATGTGCGTTCTTATCCCCATGAAGAAACTTTTGAAGTTTTTGTAAAAAATGGGAAAGTAAAAGTGACCCTCCGGGCGACCGATGAAACTTTTACCCTTACAGAAGGTGACTACTTTGTTTACAACATCGGCCAGAGAGCAGTTCTTCGGAAAAAGGACCTGGCCGGTGTTTCCATTGCCTGGATGAACGGGAGCGCCTATTTTAAAGACCAGAGTTTCCGCGAGATTTTCGAGGGTATTGAAAGGCTTTATCAGGTACAATTGGAAGTGCAAAACCGGAGTTTGCTGGACTGCCAATACACCGTTTCACTCGAAGCGGGAAAATTGGAGGAGGCGCTGCACTCTATCCAGATAGGCTGCCAGAATATTTCTTTTCAAAAAGTCGAAGCGCAGAAATACACGGTTTCCGGAAAGTGTTGCCAATAAGCAGGGACGCCTTCCAAAATACTTCTACTCCGATTTCTTTTCTGACTTTACCTGCGCTGCTGTCTCCAAAACTTCTAACTTTGGTCTTGTACAAATAAGCCCTTAATGAGAAGATTTTGGCTGCTCGCCTTGCTATTCGGACTTTCCTATGTTCAGCTCTATAGCCAGACGCCCTTAGACGAACCCGTCAGCCTGCACGCTGAAGAACTTCCCTTAGAGCAGGCGCTGTACAACTTAATTGAAAACTCCTCCGTCAGGCTGTCTTTCAGCAATAGCATTTTGCCAAAGGATAAAATCATTACCATTGACGTGGTGAACCAGCCCCTGCGAAAGGTGCTGGAGCTATTGTTAGCGGATACCGACATCGGCTATCAGGTAGTAGGCTCTCAGGTGGCGCTCATTCGGAAGCCGCCCCCGCCCGTCGTCAATAAATCGCTCAATGTCAACGGCTTTGTCAAAGACAGGGAGTCGGGCGAGTACATCGTCGGGGCTGTCGTGCAAAACGACCAGATGCAGGGAACCTATACCAATGAATTTGGCTATTTCAGTCTGACGATTAGGAAGGACACTTTTTTGCTGATGGTCTCCTCATTGGGCTATGAGCCGGATACTGTCTGGTTTTTGGGGGGCGGCAGCTGGAATAAAATCCAGATAAGCCTCAAGCCTGCTTACCTGACCGAAGTCGTCGTCAATTCCCAGCCGGATTCCATCATTTTGGAGACCAGCCCCGGCGTTATCGTTTTCAATCTGGAGCAGGCAGATCGGCTGACCGCATTGGGCGGGGAGGCGGATTTGATGCGATTAGCTTACAGCCTGCCTGGCATTCAGACGGGGGCGGACGGTATCGGCGGCATATCGGTGCGCGGAGGAAATGTCGACCAGAATTTGTTTCTGCTCGACGGGGTTCCGGTTTACAATGCCACTCACGGCCTGGGCATTTTTTCGATTTATTATTCCAGCGCCATCCGAAGCGCCAAAATCCTAAAAGGCGTTTTTCCCGCCCAGTATGGCGGCAGGGCTTCTTCTGTCTGGGATATTCAGACGAAGGAAGGAAACTCAAAAAAAATTTCCGGCGTCGCTGAATTGGGCTTTAGTTCAGCCCAGTTGACTTTGGAAGGCCCTCTTGCGCATAATAGAGGCTCTTTCTTTGTTTCGGGCAGGCGAGCCATGTTTGATTTCCTCAGCGTTCCCCTTAGCCGTAAGTTGCGTAGCCAACAGAAAAAAGACGGCTTTTTGAGTTACTATTTTTTTGATTTGAATTTTAAAACTAACTATGAACTGTCGCCCAAAGACCATCTGTTCCTGAGCCTTTACCGCGGGAGAGATTACTTCAAGGACTATTATGATCAGCGGCAATCTTATCAGGATACCCTCTCTTTGATTAATAACCGCGAGAGAGATAACTGGGGCAACGACGTAATCTCTCTGCGCTGGAACCGCCTGCTCACTGAGAAGTTGTTCAGCAATACCACCATCGCTTTTAGCCAATACCTGTACCAGTCTGAAAACTACGTGGGTCTCGACGTAGTGGCGCCCACAGGCCGTATCAATCGCGACGTGCTCCTGCTGCGCTATGATTCCTACGTCCGCGATTTTGCTTTAAAAACAGATTTTGATTACAGCGCCAACAATGAGCATCGGATGCGCATAGGTGCAGCGGCTACCCGCCACCACTTCCAGCCCGGCATTGTTTCCTTCGAAGAGGCGATGATGATAGACTCCATTCAAACGGACACGCTCGGCGCCTGGAATAAGCGCCCCATCCAGTCCCTCGAATTCGACCTCTATTTTCAGGATGAATTTAAAATAGGCGATTTTGTAGAAATAAATCTGGGCATACGCGCCTCGGCCTTAGCCGTCGAAAGAGAACCCCGATACTCCCTGCAACCGAGGGCTTTGTTCAAAGTCAAATCTGGAGAAAAAACAACGCTCCACCTCTCTGCGGGAAAGATGACCCAGTTCCTGCATCTACTCAGCTCCTCCACGATTGGCCTGCCCAAAGACCTCTGGGTCAGCGCTACGCCGCAGGCGCCGCCGCAGCATGTCTGGCAACTGAGCGGCGGCCTGACCTGCCGGCTCAACCAGTGGTGGAGCATCGAATTTGAAAGCTATTATAAATGGCTGAGCAACCTGATTTACTTTCAGGGTAGCGGATTAGAAAATATCAATGGCGCCAACTGGCAGAATTACGTCTCTGGCGGCGAGGGTCGCACCCTGGGAGCAGAACTGCTCCTAAAAGTGGAAAAGAAAAAAATCGGCGGCTGGCTGAGTTACACCTATTCCAAATCAGACAGGAAGCATGGACTTGACGTAAACAAGGGGCGCGAGTTTCCCTATCGCTTAGACCGCAGGCACAATCTCAGTATTCAGTTGCTGTACAAAATGAGTTTATCCTGGGATTTTACCGCCGGCTTTGAACTCCGGTCTGGAACTGCTTTTAACTTCCCCACGCAGCAGTACGAATTTGTGCAGGCGCCCGGCGGCTATCCCGTAGCCATTATTTCCAACCCTAAGGTTATTGACAGGCTCAACGATGATCGCTACCCGGTTTATCATCGTCTCGACTTTGCATTTAACCACTATTTTAAAATCAGAAATGCCCGCCACGAGCTAAAACTGGGTGTTTACAACGCCTACTTCCGACAAAATCCGCTGTATTATACCATCCGGGACGACTTTGACGAGAACAGGGTATTGCAGCGAAAATTAGTTCAGGTAAGCCTGCTTCCCATTTTTCCAACCCTGCGCTATTCCATTCAGTTTTAGTGGGTATTTTAGGCCTTGCAGATGGCGCCTGCGGATGATTTGCTCCGGGACAGGAAACCAGCCTGAATTTATTTTTGATTTTTCCCACTGATTTTTCCCTTATGATTTTCCTCAGTAGAATAATATGAAGGGAGAGTTTCTACCGAATCCCAAGGGGAGGAGAATTTCAAAATGCGCCCGTCCTTCCTACCTTTGCAGCCCAGTCAGCCAAAAGCTACGCTCAGCTCAGCCCGTATGCCATTTTTTTTACTAAAAAAATGTTTGAAAACCTGACCCGGGCAGGAGAAAAGAAGTTTATGCAGAAATTTTCCGTTGCCATTGCTGATTCGCAGTATCTGATTAAGGTGGGGTTGCGACACATCCTCGCCAAACTGCCCGTCTATCAGGTGGTAGGAGAAGCGACGGAGGAAAACTCCCTGCTACAGCTTTTGCGCGATACTCAGCCCGACATCCTGATTCTGGATTATGACCAGCCCGGCTATTTTTCTACCGATACCATTTTTAGAATAAAAAAAATTGCTCCCGGCACTCATTTAATCATCATCAGCGCCGATGAAAACAAAAAGAGCATTTACGGGGTATTGGAAAGCGGCGTAGAGAGCTACCTTTCGAAAATTTGCGACGAAGAAGAAATCATCAATGCCCTCGCCGCCGCCGCCAAAGGGGAGAAGTTCTACTGTACCCGCGTGCTGAATCACCTGTTGGAAAAATCCTTTCCCAAAGATGCGGACTGCCTGCCCACGCCGCTCAGCCCCAGAGAAATTGAAATCGTCCGCTTAGTCGCCAGCGGCCTGATTGCCAAGGAAATCGCCGACAGGCTCAACCTCAGCACCCACACCGTCTATACCCACCGAAAAAACATTATGAAAAAACTCCAACTAAGCACCACCTCTGAGCTTGTCCTCTATGCCGTGAATATGGGGATTATTTGATGGAGATAAGTCTTCCTGCTTCTTATCCGGGTTGGAGTTTCTCCTGGCGCATTGGCCTCCCCAAAATTTAATCCTCTGAAAATTTTACAAATCTGAACCCAAGAAGCCCGGTCTTTATGGGTAGCTCGATGGTGTCGCCCCGGTTGACGCCGGGGAATCTGAGAGTCCTGCTTTTGATTCGTTCAAGGTTTCCATTTTTTTCAAAAAAAATATAATACCCGTCTGGGGTGATGGTTTCGCCCTGTAGAATGCCGAATCGGCTGACGGCAAAGGGCTTTTCTTCGAAGAAGACAAACGGTTCCATGCGCACAGGCTGCGTGGACAGCAGGCGGTTGGCAAGGCTTCCGACTAAGGGCGCCAATAGTGCGGGGAACAACAGACAGCTAATCCATATCTGGATTTTTGCGATGCCGTCTTCCGTCCTTTTTTGCAATTTCAAACCGACCAGGGCGCCGGCGAAGGCGCCGATCCCAAAGGAGCGCCACACTAATTTTTTTACCTTGAAAGTATTCTCAAGCCATTGGAATTCAAGGACATAGATGCTGATTATGGCGACGATGGCCGCCACTCCCAGGAAAGTCAGAACTTTGAATTTTGTACTCATGCCGGTTCAAACTGGAGCTTGGCCAGGCTGTTGTAAATGCCGTTTTCTAATACGGAGAGTTCCTCGTGCGTGCCCTCTTCCACGATGCGGCCATGATCGAGGACATAAATCCTGTCCACGTTGCGGACTGTAGCCAGGCGGTGGGCGATGATGATGGAAGTGCGCCCCTCCATGAGTTTGTCGAGCGCTTCCTGCACTACCTTTTCCGACTCGGCGTCGAGGGAGGAAGTAGCTTCGTCTAAGAGCAGGATGGCGGGGTTTTTCAAAATGGCTCTGGCGATGGCGATGCGCTGCCGCTGCCCGCCGGAAAGTTTGATTCCCCGCTCGCCGACGATGGTGTCAAAGCTTTCGGGGAAGGATTCGATGAATTCGAGGGCGTTGGCCTGCCTGGCTGCTTCGGCAATCTCCGACTCCGTAGCGCCAGGTTTTCCGTAGAGAATATTTTCCCGAATGGTACCGCCGAATAGCAGCACTTCCTGGGGAACGATGGCCACATTCTCGCGATAGGAGGTGGTTTCCATGTCTAAAATGCGCTCGCCATCCACTAAGATATCCCCATTTTTTACTTCGTAAAATTTCAAAATGAGCTGGACGATGGTGGATTTTCCGGCGCCGCTGGGACCGACGACGGCCACTTTGCGGCCGGCGGGTACTTTGAAATTGATGCCTTTCAAAACCTCCGCATCCGGTCGGGTGGGGTAGTTGAAATGCACCCCGACAAACTCAATATTGCCGATGATGCGCTTTTTCACAGCGCTGACGCCTTCCCTGACATTCAACTCAGCTACCTCGCCGAGGATTTCCCTGACCCGCTCGGTAGCGCCGATAGCGCCGAGTATTTCAGTATAGAAATTGCCAAGACCCGCGATGGCGCCGCCGATGATGGCCGTATAAACTACAAAAGAAATCAGCTGCCCCGGGGTGATGGTTCCATTAGCGACCATCATGGCGCCTTCCCAGACGATGAAGAACAGCGCTCCAAAGAGAATGGTAATGATGAAAACCGAGAAAAAGGCTCTGCTGTCGGCGTACTTCAGAGAGACGCTTACCGTCTGGTCAATGGATTTTCCGTATCGGCGCTGCTCGAACAACTCGTTGGTAAAAGCCTTGACGACCTGAATAGTCTGCATGGTTTCGTTCAGGATGATATTGGAGTTGGCCAGTTCCTCCTGGCGCTGTTTGGACAGGCGGCGAATGTAGCGACCGAAAAACATGGCGCCGACGACGATGACGGGAAAGGTCATCAGCATGATGAGCGAGAGCTTGGGCGTGGTGACGGCGAGGAAGATAATGCCGGCGACGAGAATGATGATTTGCCGCAGAAATTCGGCCAGGGTGATGGAAAAGGTATTGTACAACTTCTCCACGTCGGCAGTGAGGCGGCTTATCAGTTCGCCCACCCTGTTTTTTTCAAAAAAAACGATGGGCAGGCAGATGAGCCTGTCGTACAGCGCTTTGCGCACGTCCGCTATTCCCTTTTCGCTGACGATAGCGAACAATTTGACGCGGGCATAAGAAACAAATCCCTGCACGACTAAGATGACTAACAGCAAAACGCCCACCTCCTTCAGCGTGATGCCGTATTGGGATTTGCCCAGAGCGATGTCCACCATTTCGCCAGACAGGTAAGGGAATATCATAAAAGTCAGACTGGACAGAAACAACAGCCCCAGTCCCAGAAACAGCGAGCTGCGGTAAGGCCGGATAAATTCAAATATTTTCATCCCCTGCCTGATTTGCTCTGCCGAAAGCCTGCGACTTGTCGGCTTTTCCTCTGCGTCAATTTTTGTTTTTTCTGCCATGCGAATGTCTTCTTTAAAAATTCAACTGCGAAGTAATGAAAACTTTGACGCTTACGCAGGCGCTTTCCCTTATTGTTTTGGCTGACTTTTATCCTTCAAAAGACGATGAACCCTGGACGGTTTTTCTCCGGGGAAGGGAAACCCAAAGAAATGCGAAAGTCGGCGATACCTTGCATTCGGCAGCGGAAGAATTACCCCGCTTGTTCAGGGGCGGCCATAGTACCGATACAAACTCCCCGCCTGGAGGCAAACATACAGCCACCACCCTGCGCCGAATCATACAGTGTGCCGGCAAAATCAAAGTTTCAGGTGCATCCTTTCGAGTGCCCGGAAAAAAGGATTTAATTTTGGAGATTAGTGGAAGTTGGCTCATAGTAGTTTTATGTTTTAGTCAACTCAAATTCTACTATTTCTTGACTCGCACTATTTCAATGCCTTATCTATAAAATGTCCGGTATTGTAATGTCATTGAATAACATTAATAGCGTTAATTATTTGTT
>CAZXQI010000031.1:22744-34834 GCA_964643005.1 uncultured Saprospiraceae bacterium
CCTGTCAACCAAACCAAACATGCTTTGGCCGCTTAATAGCTCAATGCGTTAAGTTAATTATTTGTTAATGCCCCCCCCCTTGGATTTGAAAAAATATTGCCATACATTAGCTACGCCTAATCTTTAGATACTATCCTGCTCATATCCAATAGAACTTCCTGAATTTGAGACTTTTTGCTACCTGATATTAAACTTAAAATTTCTCCTTATGAAATCAAAAAGACTTTACCCGCCTAAGACAGGAACACAATTTCAGAACGGCTTGGTCAAAAGAAGATGGAGCGTTTACTCGCCTGAACTGTTGCTATTTTTCCTTGCTTTTGTCATGCTGTCGTGCAGGCATGAAAGATTGACCCCTGCAGATAATCCGATTTCCCTGATTGACCATTGCGATGTGGGCATGAGCTACGATGCGGAATCAACTACGCTGATTATGCCTGTTTTTTCTTCTGATACTTCTCAGCTTACCCTGCTGGACAAGGCGCTCATGTTGCCGCAACGGGAAAGACGACGGGAATCTGTCTGCCTTATGAATGACGGATCCTACACCATTGAGTCAGAGTTCCTGACGCCGCTCGATCCGATTATACTACCCAAAAGAACAGTCGGAACATGGCCAAAGCCGGCATATCATAAACTTGTAAACACGGATGGCATTGTTAAATATTACAATGAAGAGAACGAAGAAATAAAGATTGAAGCCATAGAAAATGATGCGCCATTTGCTTACAGAATAGTGCAGGCCTTCCAGGAGGTGAAAGATAATCCAGTAGCAAATGACGAAGTCTTTACAAACTACATAGACGCATTATCGGCAAATGGCTTAGTACATACTGCCCAGGGAGGTAATATTTATACGAATCTCGTCAATCATCCGGATGGTACATTTAGTGTTGCAGCCATAGACAAGGCGGCGAGAATGAAGGTTGGACAAATTGACTTTGACCAAAGTGGACGCCCGGTTGGGCTTTATATGTTAGTGGTAACAGGACAGGCTCCCCAGGTGGAGTTTAAGAAACTAACTCAGGTAATATATTTTGATGCAGTCGAAAGCAGGGTGCGCATGAAAATGCTGACAAACACTGTATTTAATTCATTTTCACTTAAGTATTAAAGCCATCTTACCATGAAAAAGATATTTAGCTTTTCAATGCTCCTTTTCCTGTCGGTATCTATGTCAGCGCAATACAGAGATATACTATGGCTTCAGGGCGTGGCTACAACCTCTGCTAAATGGTTAGATGCGCAACAGAATACCAAGTTTTCTAACTATAAATTTACTTCAGTAAATACTACTCCATACAATTATAATGACATTGCTCACGATATTCCAGGCTGGGCGGCCTTTATGAATGACAGACTGAGCGAAGCAAACCATACAGATGTATTGGGTATAGGACATGATGCAGGAGGCCTGATTATGCGCTATATGGATATGGCTCAGCAGGATGGTCGCTTATCGGCCATGATCTTAGATGGCACGCCCAATCAGGGAGGCGCTATATTCGAAAAGCTCCTCTCAGCAGATTCAGGCAATCCAGGTGAAGTTCAGAAAATGTTAAATAAGTTATTGAAAATAAGAACCCTTTCCCAGGGTTGTGTCGGATGCCAAATGTTAGAGGCTACCCAGGAGTGGATGGATATTTTTGAAAAACCAGAGATACACAGCTACTACAAGCAACTTATACCCACCGATTCTACCATCATGAATTTACAGCCTCCAAAGATACCTTATGCAGTTATTTGGGGAAACGAGGACAGCGACGATGCGCTGACATTGACGAGAACGATGAATTCCTGGTACAACACCGGTCTCCAGGGAGAAGATGGGGAGTTTATAGAATGTTATCAATCGGAGATGCGCAGAAGGCGCCAGGAAGCTCAACAGCAATTTGCCTTAGGACTCTTACAGTCCATTGCACAATATGCAGGCTCAGCAGGGAAGTTGAACATTACCAACCCTGCGTCAGTAGGTTCTGTCCTTGAAGCCCAGATCAATGCGTTGGTGACAGCTTTGAGAACCAATTACAATCTTAGCAACGAGCTACGGGCGATACTTGAATGTGAACTGATTCACCAGGCGATGAATGCCCAGTGGAATCTGATGCTGTCTCCTTATGAATTAATTACGGAAACTACTATCATCCCCTGTTTTCCTTGTGAACAGTGCGAGGAAGAAGATGATCCGCAAGTACGAGACTGGTGCTGGCATAATTGTGTATATGACTGTGATCCGTTTACAAATTCTTACACCTATACCTATTCTTACTTAGTGTATGAACCTCACGACGGGCTTTTGCGTAGAGATGAGCAATTGCTTGCCGGAGCAGAAAGCGTCTATGAAGCTAAGGGAGTGAACCACCTTCAGGAACAGTTTTGGGTATATTCTCCGATACGCAGCGCCTTTCAGGATTTATTCAATGGCGGCGCAGGGGCGGCATTTGTCGTTCCAAAATAAGTATGGCAGGGATGATTATATGCCATGCTGAAAAGAGGCGCCCCGGCATCCCCTGGTGGATTCCATTTTTGCTTTCTCCCCTTTTTATTTTTTTTATAAATGGCTGTCAGCCTAAAGAGAGAGACTTGCAGCTTGAACAATTATGGCGAAGACCCATTTTTGAAAATTCCGGAGATGTGGCGGAAAGCATTTATCCCGTGCAGGTCGGGAATGTTGCCCTGACTACAAAATTGACCGACCATGCTCCCCCGGAGCTATATGCCATTGACTGGAGACAGGGTAGCATCCTTTGGCAGGCCTTGGATACTTCCTGCACCGGAAATATATACTACAACATGAACCCCTTTATTTCCGGACAAAATGTAGTTATTCCATGCGGAAGGACGATAAAGTGCTTAGATGCTGGCGCCGGAGAAGTGCAATGGGTGTATCAGTATGCTGCCTATCCCGAACCATTTATCGAACCATATACGGACAAAACTTTTCTCCAGGCTGCCAATGACTGGGATGAACGGGCGTCCCATATCTATGAGGTGAATTCTATTTCCGGAAATGTCAGGCTCATTTACTCGACGAATTGGCCTGACAGCTCTAAACTGCTGATTAGAACCCCGGTAAGGCTGGGCGATGGGCAACTGCTTTTTTCTTCTATCGCAATGAGGTACGGCACAAACGAGACCACTTCCAAATGGCATTTATTGGATGAACACACTGCTGAGATTATTGCTGAAGGCGTTGCCTTTCCCAAAAACCTGAATGGATACGGCGTCACGAAGCAGCCCCTCGCAATGGGAACCAGAGCTTACCTGATTGCCTTTGACAATGTGTTTTGCATTTCCACAGCCGGTAAAAAAGAGCTATGGAGAAAAATTCTGCCCCGGGACATGCTCACTTCTGCGCCGATACTGTCAGAAGAAGGTTTGTACTGTCCAATGGAAGACGGCTTCTTGTACAAATTAAATCTGGACGATGGCCATATCGTCTGGAAGGCGAAAATAGCTACAACGCCTGGGCGGGCTGTCATTGCCGGGGGCTATTTGTTCATCGTCGGCGGCTCTGACGGCGTGCTGTATGTAATTTCAACAAAAGATGGGAAGATTGAAAAAAGCCTAAAGGCGCCAAATCACGATTTTGTGAAAAATCAGTTTTTTCGCCGTTTTATTGGAATTGACCAGGAAGGAGAGGCGCTAATGCTTTTTGATGGCAATAGCTTCAGAGGATATAAGATTTGGAAATAGACCTTTCTATGCGAAAATTTTAACGCTCCTCCCTTTCCTACTTCCATTTTCGCTGAATTTCCCAACTTCGCCCATTGAATAAAATGACGGCGGAACATGACATTTCCTGAAAAATTTACGACCAGAATGAAAGCCGGTTTGGGCGCCGAATACCCTGCCTTTCTGGAATCCCTTTCCCAGCCTCCGTCCCTGAGTCTGCGATTGCACCCTTTGAAAAAGGGAGAGCGCTTAGGCGATAGCGAACGGGTTCCCTGGCATCCCGATGGCAGGTATCTGCCTGAGCGACCCGTTTTTACGCTGGATCCGGCTTTCCATGCCGGCGCCTACTACGTGCAGGAAGCCTCCTCCATGTTTCTCTTTCAGGCGCTCCGCCAGTCGGTGGATTTGGGAAAAAAACTCAAAGTGCTGGATCTGTGCGCTGCACCGGGGGGGAAGGCCACTCTGCTGGCTTCGGCCATCGGCGGGGATAGTTTTTTACTGGCCAACGAGGTCATACACAGTCGCATCCCTGCGCTTCGCATGAATGTTGAAAAATGGGGATATCCGAATGTCTCTGTCAGCAACCACGACCCGGCTGACTTTGAAGGGCTGGCCGGTTTCTTCGATGTAGTGGTGGTGGATGCGCCCTGCTCGGGCGAGGGGCTGTTCCGAAAGGACGAAGCTGCCATCGCCGAATGGTCTGAGAAAAACCTGGCCATCTGCTCAGCCCGCCAGCGAAGGATAATGGCAGAAGCGCGCCAACTGATTCGCCCCGGCGGCGTAATGATTTATTCGACCTGCACTTTCAATCCTGAGGAAAACGAAGGCAATGTGCGGGAACTCTGTAAAGGCGGCAACTTTCAGCCCATTCGCTTATCAACAGAGCCCTCCTGGGGCATTGTCGAAAAGGGCGAAGGCTACGGATTCTATCCCCATCGGACGAAGGGAGAGGGCTTTTTTATCGCAGTTCTGCAAAAGCAATTCGGGGAGGCGCAGGGCCGCTTCAGGTCTGCCGGCCTGCCCGGCTGGCAGCGTTTGAAAAAAAAGGAATTGCCGACGCTCTCTGACTGGCTCCGCTCCCCGGAAGAATATGAGTTTTTTGCGAAGCCCAATGGAGAGTTAGCGGCTGTCCCTGTCGCGCAGCAATCAGAATTTGAAATCGCCGCCGCCGCCCTAAAGCGCCGCTCTATCGGTCTGACTATCGGCAGCCTGAAAAACGGGAAACTAATTCCTGCCCATGAACTGGCGCTCAGCAGTTTGATCCATCCCGCTTACCCTTCTGTCGAACTAAGTCGCGAGCAGGCGCTTTTATTTTTGAAAAAAGAAATTATCCTCCCCGGCGGGACGCCTCAAAAAGGCTGGACTCTGGCAAAATTTGAAGGTCTGAATCTGGGCTGGATGAAGGTCTTAGATAACCGTATCAATAATTATTTGCCCAACGAATGGAGGATAAGGATGAAATTCCCTTCAGAATGACTTCTCACAGGGAAGTCATTCTGAAAAGAAGTTTCAATGAAATCAAGCCTAACCGGTGGGAAACAAACTCAGGCGAGCCTTGCGATATCCCTGACTAAAATCTTGCCCCGATTGAAATAAATCAAATCGGATTTTCTCAGTTCATTCAACACGAGCGTCACCGTCTGGCGGGAAGTGCAGGTGATATTGGCGATGTCCTGATGGGTCAGGGAGTGCTTCACCAACATCTCGTAGCCGACTTTGCGTCCGCTCTTAGCAACAGATTCTTTGATAAATTCGATGATGCGAGTGCGCGCGTCTTTAAAAATCAGCGATTCCAATTTGCTTTCCACCCGCATCAGGCGCTTTCCAAAGAGGGTCATCACCTTATCTGTCAACCGGAAATTCTGCCTCATCAATTTCTTCAGGTCTTCTACCTTTAAAATATAGAGATGTACTTCTTCCCGCAAGGCTTGCGCCAGGTCCTGCCGCTTCGTTTCGCCGATGATGCCCAGTTCGCCAAACATGGCTAAGGGCTGGAACAGCGATTTAATGACTTCTTTACCGTCCTCGGAATGGGTGGCAATTTTTATCAATCCTTTTGCTAAGAAAAACAGGTGGTTGGAAGGTTCGTCGGGGAGATAGATATAGCTGAATTTAGGTTTGACTTTATATTCGGCCATTTCCGTCAGGCGCTTTTTTTCTTCCTCATTGAGGCAGTCAAAAAGGGGAAATTCACAGATTGGCGTGATAGAAGGAATTGTTGCAGTCATTTCTTTTGAATTTTTGTGCTGGTGTGTTCGCACGTTTTGTGTTGTTTAGCTGATAGACACTTTTTATTGGGATTACCCCTATTGTTGGAGCAACCTTTTTTGAGAAGGAAAGAAAATTCCCTTATAAATGAGGGATAGCGGTAGCTCAGCAGGTATTTATTAGCAGAAAATCACAACTTAATTTCCGAAGTCAAAATAGTCGAAAGAGGAGCTATAGCCGGCAAAGACGCCGACTCCATTGTCAATGTTATCAAAAACGACGACGCCCGGCGATAGTGGGCCGTCGCCTCCCTCCTGTTGAATGGTGAGGGTGGAATGGTAGTAGTAGTAAGCCTCGGAAACTGAGCGAAGTTCCACTAAGAATTTTCCGGGCAAGTGAACATTTGAATTAAAGACGTAGGCGCCTTCCACAGAAAAAGTCGCCTGCCTGCCGTTGAAGGTCTCGTCCTTAGCCAGCAGGCTGTAGCCGTCATAATGTATCACCGCCGGAGTGCCGAGGTCGAGGAGCAATTTCTTAGGCTTTGCATAAATCTTACTTCCTAAGATGGTGTCGCCGGATTCTCCAATTTGAAATGGAATCAACTCCTGATATAAAATGATGTGGTAAAAGTTGGCTACATCCGGCGGGTCGCTAATCGTGATGGCCGCTTTAAAATTGATAGAGGTCTCGTCGTCAATCTCTTTCGACAGGCTGTTGGAAAACTGGACGGATTGAATGGGAACTGCTTCGGGGATGCTGTTCGTGGCTGTGACGACCTGATAACCCGGTACGGACACTCTAATAGTATAAATGACTCCAATCTGGGGGGAAATTGATTTGCTGCGATAGTAAAACGGAATGCCGCTTTCTTCATTCCCTGGAACGAGTTCCAGCACTTCCAGCAATTCACCGGAGGAATACACCATTACCGTTGCATCTGTTGGAAAATGGATGATTTTACCGCTGGAGAGGCTTGACTTCGTGGTGTACACCAGCACTTCTAAATCATTTTTATCTGAAAAATTGCTAAACACTACGAGGCGCTCGTTTTCGGAAAAATCCAAATTCACTTCTTTTTCGCAAGAACTCAGAGCGATGGCAAGCGGAAGAATGAATAAAAGATAGCGGTGGCGTTTCATTGCAGGTGAAATGTAGTTGTTGTGTGCCCAAAGGTCGCGATAATATTTTGTAATGAACAAAAGCTTAGAACTAATTCTTTGGGAATAGGTGTAAAAACATTAAAATTCAATTTTCTTGTGGAGGAACAGGGGAGGAAAGGCAATAAAAAGAGCTTGTTTTCGCCTTTGAGGGTTCAAATATTATTTTGAAAAGGTACTTTTGCCGCCGGATTTTAGGTTGCCCCTGATTCCTTCAAAATGAGGCCGGATAGAAACGAAGCTGAAATTCCATGCGGGGGCAGACCTGATTCGATACAATTTTAAATATTATCAAAAAATAAAATACACTTAAAGAATTATGGCACGAGAACTTCAATTGCGCGAAGCCCTGCGGGAAGCAATGGCAGAAGAGATGCACAGAGACGAAAATGTTTTCCTCATGGGAGAAGAAGTCGCTGAATACAACGGAGCGTATAAAGTAAGTAAGGGGATGTTGGAAGAATTTGGCGCAAGAAGGGTGATTGATACGCCTATTTCAGAACTTGGCTTTGCTGGAATCGGGGTCGGCGCCGCCATGAACGGCCTCCGCCCGATCATCGAATTTATGACCTGGAACTTCGCCGTCCTGGCCTTTGATCAAATCGTCAACAACGCAGCTAAGACCCTTTCCCAATCTTCCGGCGAGTTTGCCTGTCCGATTGTTTTCAGAGGGCCTTCCGGCAATGCCGGCCAGTTGGCTCAACAGCACTCCCAGACTTTTGAAAGCTGGTTGGGCAATACGCCAGGTCTGAAAGTAATTTCCTGCATTGACCCTGCCGATGCTAAAGGCCTTCTAAAATCTGCCATCAGGGATAACGATCCAGTCTGTATGATGGAGTCGGAAGTCATGTACGCAACAAAAGGAATGGTGCCCGATGGCGAGCACCTCGTTCCTATTGGCGTCGCCGCCGTTCGCCGGCCAGGCACAGACGTGACCCTTGTCTCTTTTAATAAAATGGTAACGGTCTGCCTCAAAGCTGCCGAAGAATTAGAAGCTCAGGGAATCTCCGCCGAGGTGATTGACCTGCGCACCATTCGTCCGCTGGATTATCACACCATCGTAGAATCCGTTAAAAAGACCAACCGCTTAGTGGTAGTGGACGAGTCCTGGCCGATGTTTGGCGTCTCTGCGGAGGTGGCTTATGAAGTACAGAAATTTGCCTTTGACTACCTCGACGCTCCAGTGCTCAGAATAAATTCAGCAGATACATCCCTGCCTTATTCTCCCGTCTTAGTGGAAGAGTATTTACCCAACCCAACTAAGATCATCAAGGCCGTGCGCGAAGTAATGTACGCCAATGCCTGATGAAGTGAACAAATGTTGCCCCTTGAGTGCGGCAGGATAGTACGGAGCCAACTCAGCGGCTCCACCCGATATCAAAAAGGC
Source organism: uncultured Saprospiraceae bacterium (assembly GCA_964643005.1). Classification (GTDB taxonomy): domain Bacteria; phylum Bacteroidota; class Bacteroidia; order Chitinophagales; family Saprospiraceae; genus UBA6168. Next base: position 31,172 of record CAZXQI010000031.1, read on the forward strand.
AGGATGGCAGACTCACACTGATTGTATTGTGAGAAAAAGCGCCATCCTGCCTTTTGATTTTTAGATAGGAAAAAATAACCGACTTCCTTCCTGTAACACGTACTGGCTTCCCTGCCTTTTTTAGATTAGTTCCAATGCCTGCTCCAAATCCTCTATGAGCCAGTCCGGATCTTCCAGGCCGATGTAAAAGCGCGCCAGCGTAAAAGGCCGATCGGGGTTCTCCCAGCCCGGCACATTGTAAAAGGCCGCCATTGGGAGGACGAGTGATTCATGTCCGCCCCAAGAGACGGCAAAGAGAAACCGCTTCAGGCTGTTGGCGAAAGCTTCCACTCTTTCCATTTTATCTGTTTTTAAAATAATGGAAAACAACCCCGCACAGCCGCTCATTTGCCGCTTAGCCAGTTCGTATTGAGGGAAAGACGGAAGGAAAGGAAATAAAACCCGCTCGACTTTTGGATGAGCTTCTAACCATTTTGCAATCTGCATGGCGCTGTTGAAACTGCGGTTCAGGCGCAATTCCAAAGTGCGCATTCCCCTGATGATGAGCCAGGCGTCGTGCGGCGACACGATGTTCCCGATGGTCATAAACTCCGATTTGAAAATCTTCGAAATCATCTCCTTAGTCCCGCAGATAGCGCCGTTGACCACATCGCTGTGGCCGTTCAAATACTTTGTGCCGGTGTGCATGACGATGTCGATGCCGCATTCTATCGGGCGTTGAAACAAGGGAGTGCAATAAGTATTGTCGATCATCGTCACGATGCCATGCTTTCTGGCTAAGGCCGCGCAAGCCTTCAAATCCTGCAATTCAAAAGTCAGCGAATTAGGACTTTCAAGGTACATGAAAGTCGTATTGGGTCGAATGGCCGCCTCGATAGCCGCCAGATCCGTCCCATCTACAAAACTGTAGCTCACCCCAAACCGGGGTAGAAAATTCTGTATTAGATTTTTTGTCCAGGAATAAGGATTTTGAACGCTGATGACATGATCCCCCGCCCTGATATTGGCCAGCATGGCAATCGCCGTAGCTCCGGCGCCGCTGGCAACTACCAGCGCATCTTCCGCCCCTTCCAGGGCAGCCAGCTTTTTCCTCAAAATTTCTACCGTAGGGTTGTTCCCCCTGGTATAAATATGATTGGCCAGTTCATCCCCTGCCAACTGCCGAAATTGCTCAATGCTGTCAAAAGCAAAATTGCTGCTCTGAATAACAGGCGGCGATACAGCATTGAAATATTTCTCACGGTCTTCGCCGAGGTGATTTAGAATTTCACTAAGGTGCATGTTACAATAAAATTATAAGGTGAATAAAAATCCTTGTTTACCAATAATCCCCCCTTTCCCTCCACCCGCCCGGACGACGGTTCATCCACCCGCCAGGCCGACGGTTCGTCCGCCCGCAGGGCAGGACAACCGGCCGTCCACGCACGCCCCGCCCTACGGCATAGTCATCACCCCTAAACGCCGATTATTCTTCCAATAACCGCGAGTAAAATCGGGGAATTTGACCGGCACGCTACCCAACTGGATAGACAGCTCCGTGAGAGGAGTGACGACAGACCAAGAAACGCTATCATAGACATCCATATCGAGGGCGGCGCCTCGGTTGAGGCAATCAATCAGGCGCCAGAGCATCACGAAGTCCATGCCGCCATGTCCGCCGTTTTTCTGCGCCTCCGCTTCCAATTTCTTCCAAAGCGGGTGGGCGTAGCGCTCCTGATATTCCCTGTATTCATTTTCTTTTAAAAAACCGTGACCCTGGCCTTTGAGCGCCAGTCTGCTGGGGTAGCCTTGGTGGAAAGCCTTCGTTCCCGACAACAGATTGATGCGGCTATAGGGTCTGCTGGTAGCCACGTCGTGCTGCACTAAGACGCTGCGACCTTTGGCGGTCTTAATCAGAGTGTTGTTCATGTCGCCGTGTACGAAGCCCTTGCGGTCATAAAACTCGTTGTCCGTCTCCACGCTTTCGGCGTATTCGTCGAGGTTGGCCTGGAGGCTGCTCATGGAGACGAGGTAGTCGAATCGGTCGCCGCGGTCAATACCCATGTACTGGGCGATGGGACCCAGACCGTGAGTAGGGTAGAGGTTGCCGTCATGCACTAAGTTGTGTCGAATCCGCCACATATTATAATAGTAGGTCTTGCTGAACAGCAGTTCCTTGAGGTTGTGTATGTATGCGCCTTCGCCGTATGTCAGCGTGCCGAAGACGCCGCTTTCGGCCATGTTGAGCAGCCAGAGTTCTTCCTCGCCATAGCAGACGTTCTCTAAAATCATGCAGTTGCGCTGAGTTTCTTCCGAAGTGTTGACCAATTGCCAGCACTCTTCGATGGTAAGCGCGACGGGAACTTCCAAACCCACGTGCTTTCCCTGTTGCATGGCATAAACAGCCATAGGCGTATGATCCTCCCAGGGCGTAGCGATGAGGACGAGGTCAATATCGTCGCGGCGACACATTTCCTTCCAGGCCTCTTTGTTGCCGGCATAGACTGCAGGTTTTTGGTTCCCCTCTTTTTGGAGCAGGTCTAAGCAGTCGCTGGTCATCTTTTCTCTGACATCGCAGATGGCTGCGAGTTTGGCCTTAGACGTTCCGATGGCGTTGATAAGGCGGGCGTGTTCCATCCCCCGGTTTCCCAGTCCGATGACGGCCACCCTTACCTGCTTGATGGGCGGTACTTTTAAGTCAAAAACCGGCTTGCCGGTCGAGACCTGAGTTTGAGCGGCCGCTTCAATGAGGTCTTTGGCGTCAGCTTTCGAAAAGCTGCGACCGCCCGGTATTCCGATGAAAGCGGCCAGAGCGGCTGCATTTTTCAAAAAAGTTCTACGTTGGGAATTCTGTTTCATTTTTTACAAGGTTTTTATCTTTTTAAAAAAATAGAGTGGGAGAAGGACAGACACGGAGAAAGACCGGCTGCACGGAATCAACTGCTCCCTGATTATTTGACCTCGACTGAAAGTTTGAAAAAAAACCCAGGCTCTAATAAGCCCTCAAACTTAAAGTCAGGCAATTCTAAGAATTTCTAAAAAGGATAGCGGCTTTTTTTTACAAAAATAAAGGGGAGATGGGGGCTATTCAAAATGAGAGATGGCGTGGCTATTCAAAATGAGAGATGGCGGAGCCGTTCATAATGGGAGAGAACAAGGCCATTCAAAATGGAGATGGCGGAGCTATTCAGAACCTTTGAATGGATGTCTGGCTACCCAGTCGTCTGGCGGGCGGAGGTATTCAATCGCAGGGGAGAGGATTTTGTTCGTCAGGCGGTTGTTGGCTCGGATGTAACAGTACGTATCGTGCGCATCGGCGCCGACAGAGCTTTTAATCTCCATCGCCGTGCGGGCATAGATTACCCGACTCGCTTTCAGCTCGACGGCATTGCGCAGTATGTCGAGCAACATGTTGAAATAGACTTGGCAGGTTTTGTTACAGCCGGGTTGATAGCCCAGGAAGTGCGCCTCCAATTCCCCGTGGTTGAGGATAGTAGTGTAAAAGCCAATTAGCTTCCCCTGGGCATAATAGCCGTACAGGTGGAAGCGGCTGCTCAAGTGGGTTTTGAGCGCCGGAAGGTAGCCCTCGTTCAAAGCGACCATATTGAAATCCTGATTATTAGCCACTTACTGGTAGAGTTCGAAGAGCTGGCTCCCAGCCTGGTAAATCTCCTCCTCGGTCAA